>CBDVBS010000016.1:0-17921 GCA_965372275.1 uncultured bacterium
TATTAAGACCACCCTTCTGAAGACAGAAAGGTGCCACCCGGAAAGAGAATGGCGAAAGTCGAGTTCCGGCCGGCATCTGGCCTGAGATATATTTTAATCATGCCGGCTGGAAGCCAGCGCTCCAGTAAGAAAGCATAACGTTTTATTTCTATATGGACTTAACTGAATGCTGAGATTACTCAAACTTCAAAGCTCTCGCCCGGTTTGACGGTGATGAGCTTCACATCCTTCAGACCCAACGCGTCGAGTTCGTCGCGGAATTGTTCCGGTGTTCCAACCAGCGGGGGCCAGGTCCCGTAATGGATCGGGAATACCTGCTTAGGTTGGATGAATTCGGCGGCAATGGCCGCACGCTTTGGATCCATCGTGAAATGCCCGCCGATAGGCAGCATGGCTAAATCGATCTTGTGGTCGAAGAGCCTTTGCAGAAGCTGCATATCCATGAAGACATCTGTATCACCCGCGTGATAGACGAGTGTGCCGTCCTCCAACTGAATGATGAAACCGGCCTCGCCACCACCTACCGAGAATCCTTCCAACTCATTGATGCCATCAGAGTGGACGGCGTGAAACATCGTTACCTTGATGCCATTGAAATCGATCGTCCCGCCCTTGCCGAATCCGATAACGCGGTCGGGGTCGCCGATCTTTTCGCCGACCCAGGTCGCGAGTTCGTAGATAGCCGCGAACTTGGCGTCGCCGTGTCTCATTATCCGCTCGGTATCGCCGAGGTGATCGCCATGACCATGGGTGACGAGAACAAGGTCTGCGTCGATGTCATCCTGGCATTCTTCCGGGCAAGCGGGATTCCCGGTGATGAACGGGTCGATGAATATTTTCAATCCCTTGCCCGTCTCGATCTTGAATGCCGAATGTCCCAAGAAGATGATTTTGTTAGCCATAACTCTTTCTCCCTGCATTGATTATTTTTTGATCAGATGAATTATAAACCGCAGACGTATCCGTGACAATATCCGTTCCGCGGTTGGATGTGTTTAGCGATTTCTCTCAAAACGCCTTACAGGCGTTAACCGATGCCTCACGTTGTCGAGCAGCTTGTAGGGGTGCTACAAGTGCCGCATGAATCGGCTGATGCACCTTTACCCTTACCGACTCCCATCTGGACGGAGCCGAAGTTCCTCTCGATCTTTTTCGATTTGCATTTCGGGCATTTCAGTTTCGAACGATCTTCATCGAAACCTAAATATTTCTCGAATACGTGTTTACACTTCAGGCATATAAAATCATAAGTCGGCATACTTGTCTCACCTTGTTCTGTTTACTTCCCGAAAACCCGGAAGAAGCGCAACATTATACACATTTCGCCGCACAAGTGAAATTACCACCTAAACCGACATTGCACAAGCATCCTTCAGCGCTTTAATATTTTCGGCGGGATTGGCCATATCATTATAAACTGCGGCACCGGCGACGAGAATATCGCATCCGGCACGGGATGCATAGTTCGCGTTATCGACCTTGATGCCCCCGTCAATCTCGATCACGGTGTTCAGGTGTTTCTCATCGATCATTTTTCTCAACTGCCGCACCTTGTCGAGTGAATACGGGATAAACTCCTGCCCTCCGAAACCGGGGTTTACGCTCATTACGATCACTATGTCGCAAAGATGCAGTACGTGCTCGATGGTGCTCACCGGGGTTGCGGGGTTGAGCGCCACGCCGGGCCCGAAGCCCAAGTTGCGTATCTGGTTGAGGACACTATCAAGGTGCGTGCAGGCTTCCTGGTGTACCGCGAGGAATTTCACCGGATTTACCCGGGGGCCCTCACCGACGATCCGGGTTATCTCATCCCGTGCGGCCTGGATTTTTTCCCTCTTGACGGTGCCGGTTTCGCCCATCTCCCCGACGAGTTTTGCCCCGTTCTCCTTGGTCATCTCATCGAGGAAAATTTTGAATAGATCCTCGCCCGCCCCTTTCAGTGCAAGCGCAAGGAGTGGGATGTCAACGGTTTTCGCGAGCCTGCGAATTATATTCCCGGGCCATTCGGCGAGTTCCTCGAATTTCAACTCCTGGCTCATAACACGTTTCTTGAGCTGTGCAAGGAGTGTCTGGGCGAATGTCGCGGGATCGTCAACCATGAGGTGGACGTCGAGCGGAAGCTGTGAATTCTTCGCGATATCGGCACACACCGAGGGGCCGATCGTCATGTTCGGCACGAAGTGAAAGTCCATCACATCGACGTGGATATAATCGGCTTTGCCCTCGTATGCGGCGTCGATAGCCCATTTCAGGTTAGCCTGGTCGGCTGATAGTATGCTCGGAGCGATTTTTACCATGATGTTCCTCGTACAAAATTAAATGATCAAGAGCCTGGTGAAATCTCAACGTGAGTTATTAATCAATTCAGATTATATACCATAATCAGAATGTTTCCTCTCGTATGAGCTGCCCATCGAAGAATATCGAGACCTTTGTCGCGCCATAGGCTTCGATTATTTTCTCGATACGCGCGGGACCTTTTATGACATCGCGGTATATTTCCTTTGTTTCGTTAAGGTCGTCTTTTATTATCCTGACCTCGATTCCCTTCTCCGATGCCGGGACATTCACCACCACCCTGAATTCGCGTTCGCCTAATTTCTTGGAATGTATCGGCAGGGTCAACGTGAGGATGATTTCGCTGCCGCGTTTGACAAGCCTGCCTTCCACGGGAACCTGCCCGGTTATCTCCTCGCTCGAGGCGGATGGGGAATAGACCCTCGTGACACGGCTGACCTTCAGGTCGTAACGGTCGAGTGCCTCCAGTGCCGAGGCAAGTGTCATCCCCTTGAGGGCGGGCATCTCGAAGCTGGAGCGCGACGCGCCTTTCGAGTATGTCAGCTTGATGCTTTCGCCTAAGGCGACAAGGCTTCCGGGTGCTGGGGACTGGTAGATGATGGTGTTGATGGGAGCTTCATCATGGTACTGGCCATTGGGAATGGAGGCTTTCAGCTCAAGTTGCTCAAGCTCGGCACGCGCGTCGTCAATCTTCTTGCCGAGGAGGTTCGGCACGGTAATATCCCTCTTGCCGAGGGATTGGGTGATGAATACCGTACGTCCTTCCTTAACGTATGCCCCGGGGGACGGGCTCTGGTCGATGATATAATCCTTCTCGATATCCTTGGAATAATCGGTGTTGTTCGTGTACAACCTCAGTTTGATCTTCCTGGCGGACTTCACGGCGGCTTCATAATTCATGCCGATCAAATCCGGCACCTCGACTTCGGACTTGTCGTTTCTTACGAAGATGTAGAGCTGCCCCAGCAGGAACCCGGCTACAAGCAGGAGCAGGATAAACAGGGCGACGATCGTGAATCCGAGTGACGACAACCCGAAGAAGATGCTGCTCTTTTCCTTTGATCTTTTGCCTTTCCGTTTCGCCATGATCAGCGTGTTTACGTTTCTTCATCGACGCGGTACACGAATATCGATCCACCGACCCTTGCATACGGTTCCATCTCAAAAAGCCACCATAGTGCCGGTTTTTCATCCACCTCATTCTTCGCCCTTCCGCGAACCACCAGCAGCTTCTGAAGACTGACGGCGTACCATCCCGGCGGGCCGGGAGAATCATTGTGTTCCGATCCTATTATATCTAAAGTGAAGTGAGTAATGTCACCAAGATGGTAAAACACATCCGCCGAACCGAAATAACGAAGGTTAAGCCGGCGTACATTATTCCGCGAGCAGAAATCCGCCAACCTTGACAGATCCTGCCCCCAGTCGATATTCGAGTCCGCCAGCAGCCTGCCCTCCAGCCCGGCTTTTCTGCTTGGCGTGTTGAAGAACGGGATGGGATTGCTCATTGCGGGGACGGATTCCGCGATGATCAATGCGCCCAGCACCAATCCGAGCCCGGTCATTCCCATTAATTTTGGGATTCGCGGAATGATCGAGGCGCCGATAGCGATGAGGAATGGATAGATGATGAGTATGTGCCTTATCCCGAGGTTGTTGCTGTGGAAGATTATCGTGGACAGCAGGAAAAATCCCGGCATCAACCATAAGGCGATTTCGGGAATGGACGGTCTGCCGTTTCTACTCCTGAAAAATGCATGGACAATTCCCGCGAGTGTCATAAGTAATAAACCGACGGGCATCTTGAAAAGGAGCGTGGCGAGATAGTAGAGTGGGAAGCCCTCGGTGGAATATTGGCCGAGGAGATATGACGGGCGTCCCTTGTGAAGCGCCTCGACAAGCTGATGCCCGGCTTTGGCATAGGGTGCGAATGAGAACCCGCCGAGGATGAAGCATATGATGATTGCCGCTATGGAAGCCACAACCAGGCCGAGAATTGCAGGCCCGATCCTCTTGCGAAAAGCCCAGAGGAATATCCCGGCATGAACGGGGAGAAGGATGAGACATGAGAATTTCGTCGCGCACATAAGGCCGATGGAAATTCCCCAGAGGATCAGCATCGCCGGATGGGGCTTCTCATTATCAATCAAATATACGAGTACGAGGAATGAAAGCATCGAGAATAGTGCCACGGGTATATCCGTTGTACATAAATGCCCATGAGCGACCATGTTCGGGTCGAGGAATGCAATGCAGGCCGCCACGATAGCAGCGTCGGGGTTGAATATCTTCCGTACGAGGAGATAGAGAACGAATACGAGCAGGTAGTGGAGCAGTTGAATTACCCGGCGGCATCGCTCGAAAATATCCTCAATATCCCACCGGTTGTGGTCATAGAGCAGATGATAACCGATGTAATATGGATTCCGCGCGAGTTGTCCAAGCTGGTTCGGTTGATATTGACTAACATATGTTTTCAGTATGGGATCAGCCTTGTCGCTTTCATAATACTTGTCGGCGATATCCCCCGGATGCGGGATATTAAGCTCCATTCCGAGTGTCGGAACAGCCATAAGGATTTTCGAAAGTGGTGGATGTTGTATGGCGAGTGAATAATCATCCCGGTGAAGGATGTAAATTCCCTGGGTGATGAACATGCTTTCGTCGAATGTCGGGGAATCATTCTTGATGGAGCATATGCCGGGATTGAAGAGCCAGTATGCGGCGAGTATAACTACCAGCGCGACAGGTGCGATCCATCCGCCGTGTTTATTCAAGACGTTCACCGGCTTTCGGTTTGAAGCCGTTGATGAAGCCGCAGGCATCCATCGCGCTTTTGCCTTCGGGTTTGACATCGCGAACAACGATCATACCGCCATCAACCCGGATATGGAATTCACGTTTGCTCACGGCGCAGATGGTTCCCGGCGCGGGATGCTCGTCGGTTGTATCACAGGTGGGCTGGAACGATGTGCGAAGTATTTGCAGACCCTTTTCCCTGAACGTGGTACGCGCGCCGGGAGTGCTCGAAAACGCCCGCACATGGTTGTGAATCTCGATACCGGGTTTCGTCCAGTCGATGATAGTGTCTTCCTTCGCCCACTTGCAGCATGTGCACGCCTGTTCTTCATCCTGCGGTACGGGATCGATTTCACCCGCGACAATTCGCTTCAGGGTTTCCCAGAGAAGGTCGGCTGCGAGAATCGAAAGCCTCCCCGATAGCTCATCAAATGTTTCATCCTCACCGACCCGGATTTCCTGCGATGCAAGGATATCACCCGTATCCATTTTTTTCTCTATGTACTGAATGCTCACCCCGGTAATGGTATCTCCGCAGGCAAGCGCGGCGCGTATCGGGTTCGCCCCGCGATGCTGCGGCAGCAGCGACGGATGAATATTTATCGAACGGTGAGCGGGAGTGTTGAAGATGACTGATGGGATATAGCATCCGTATGCGAACACGATATTTATATCCTGCCCGTAAGAATTTATCTTCGCGCGCGTGAGTTTCCCCTTGAGGTTCTCTTTCCGGATGACGTCGATTCCTTCACGCCGCGCGATCTCGACAATCTCCGGGGCTTTCAGTTTGCGCCCGCGTCCTGCCGGGCGGTCGGGCTGACTCACCAGCGCAACGACCTCGTGCTCATCCGAGCCAAGCAGGGCATTGAACGCAGGTAGCGAAATATCATCCGTGCCGAAGAAAACGATACGCACCGTCGCACCTCGATAGATTCATTGTAATGGATTTCCTTATGATGTAAAATCCTTTTAAAGCGTAGGTTGATAATAGGCTGAATCAATGACAAAGCTTGATAAAATCAAAATCCAGGGATTCAAGTCAATTCGGGACGTTGAATTCGAGCTTCACAATATCAATATCCTGATTGGCCCCAATGGCGCGGGTAAATCGAACTTCATTGGCGCTTTTAAAATGCTGAACAATATTGTAGAGCAGAACCTACAGGTATATGTTGGAAAATCCGGCGGGGCAGAGCGTTTATTACATTTTGGCAGTAAAGAAACACCCTCAATAAGTATGCAATTATGGTTTGGCGCGAACGGATATAGTTTCGAGTTAGCACATACAGATGAAGATAGCTTCATTTTTAAAGATGAGGCTGTCTATTTTTTGGATAGACGCAATGACATACCATGGGATGATTTGGGAGATCGTGGTCACAAAGAATCATTATTCAGGAGAAAAGCAAAGGAAGAGGGAAAAACGTATAAACACGTCCAGGATGCGTTGGAAAGTTGGCGGATTTATCATTTTCACGACACAAGCGATACCGCCAAGATGAAGAAGACCGCAGCTTTAGATGACAATTCAGTCTTCCGTCACGATGCATCTAACCTCGCGGCATTCCTTTATTACTTAGAGAATAAGCATGCAGAGCATTTCCAGAATATTGTAGATACGATTCGATTAGTCGCCCCGTTCTTCGATCGATTTAACCTCAAACCGTCAAAGTTGG
This sequence comes from uncultured bacterium, assembly GCA_965372275.1. Lineage (GTDB taxonomy): Bacteria > JAJVIF01 > JAJVIF01 > JAPKYR01 > CAZSPL01 > CBDVBS01. The sequence continues at coordinate 6,774 of CBDVBS010000016.1, forward strand.
ATGACAAAATGATTCAACTGGCATGGAGGCAGAAGGGGACTGATGCATATTTCAATGGCGCATCGCTTTCTGACGGTACATTGCGCTTCATTTGCCTTGCTACGCTGCTTCTTCAACCGAACTTGCCGACGACGATTCTGCTCGACGAACCGGAACTTGGCCTGCATCCATATGCGATCACCATTCTTTCGGAACTTCTTAAAGCGGCCGCGACGAAAACCCAGGTCGTCGTATCTACTCAATCCGTAACTTTGGTCAATCAATTTGCACCGGAAGATATTGTTGTAGTTGAAATGCCTGAGAACGAGACGGTTATGACGCGTCTCTCAAGAGAGAAGATTGAAGAGTGGATAGGGGAATATGCATTAGGTGAACTCTGGGAGAAGAATATCTTCGGAGGACGGCCTTCATGAGAAGGATCCTGGTTTATGTAGAGGGGTATACCGAAGAAGCTTTCATCAACAAAGTCATTAAACCCCATCTTTTTGGCCATGACATATTAATCATCCCCAAAATCGCCACGACGAAAGAAGTAATAAAAGGACCCAATTTCAAGGGTGGTTATGTGCCATACGCAAAAGCTAAAAGGGAAATTAGAAGATTCTTAGGCGACTCAGATGTTGTAGCGGTTACGACGATGCTGGATTACTACGGCTTACCGGAAGATTATCCGGGCATGGATGCTCTCCCGCTCGGTGACTGTTTCGGTAGGGCGGAGTTTTTAGAAGATAGTCTAAAGGATGATATTAATAACCGAAAGTTCATTCCATATTTTAGTCTGCACGAATTTGAAGCCCTGGTGTTCACCTCACCAGAGGAGGTTGACAACGCATTCCCTGATATATCCATCAAAAATTCAATCGAGGGAATTAAATCAAACGTGAGTTCTCCTGAGGAAATAAATGATGGAGAAAACACTCACCCCTCAATCAGGTTGGTGAACCTGCTTCCAAGTTACCGGAAAGCTTTGCACGGGCCTATTATTACTGAGAGGGTGGGGTTATCGGCTATCCGTGAGGAATGCCCCCATTTCGCATCTTGGATTACCAGGCTCGAAGAGTTAGGTCAGTGATATTTATTTCTTTGCCATCACATTAAAACCTACGAATGAATCTCTACCCCCACGGCAATGAGCGGCGATAGTAGATTTCGTAGTTGTCGTATGGCGTATCGATGGTCCATTTCATATACGAGACATGCACGAAATGGTCGGCGTCAACGGCAATCTGCGGGAATGCGGATGAATTCTCCCCGCCTACGAGTGTGATTATATCTTCCCAACTCGACCCCATGCGCTGCCGGAAGTACGTGCGATGCGGCACGGCGTCGTCCTGGTTAATTACGTCGTCGTTGTTGAGATCATCCGGGCCGGGTGTACCGTCCACGTCGATATAACCCTCTTCCGTCCAGATGACATACAAATCACCGTTCCATCCCTGGGCGATGTCCGGATGAATCTGGAACTCGGTATCCGATGTGGATATCTTGGTGTCATCGAACGATGATCCGCCGTTGGTCGAGATGGCGACATATACGTCGCAGAAAGTGCCGTCGGAGTAATCGTAATATGTCACGAATATCTCATCGGCGGAATTCCCGCAATATAATGACGGCTGATAGGCATAACTGCCGTCTACTAAGTGAGCTTCGCCGAAAGTGCCGAACGGTTTTTCCTTGTGGAATATTTTCATGCTGACGTCATATTTCTGGTACGCCACATGGACATCACCCTCGGCGTCGATACCGATTGACGGATACCCCTCGTAAACACCGGTCTCAGCGGCGACATTCATCTCATTGTCGATAATTCCCGTATCGGGGTCGTAAGTCATATAGCGAACGTCGCAATCCTCACCGGATGCATCATTGAGATTGTCATGCCATACGATATGCACCAGGCCATCACCGAATGCGCATCGCGGGAATGCATGCCGTACTTGCGGAGAGGCACTCGTCAGGAGCACTTCGTTGGCAAGGCCGTCATCGGAGTTGGCGTAATAGATGTCGGTCGCGAGTTCGCCCGGACGCTGGTCTTCCCATACGATATGCACGACATCGTCATCATCGATACACATCGTGGCGTAGATGACATCGACTTCCCCGCTGCCGACGATCTCAGGTGTAAGCCATGTGCCGACGGCATTGCGCCACGAGTAGTAAATACTGAACAGGTGGCTCTGGGGGTCGGGACTGTTATCCGCCCAGACTACATGCGGATACCCATCGGAGTCGGCAACCATCGCGTGTTTCGGCCATATGAACGACTGCCCGTCGGTGTAGGAGATGCGTTCCTCGTCGTCGAATTCAACGGGGAACTCATTGCCGGGCCCGACGACGTGGACGGTTACATAGTTGTATGTTGATTTGTATAGCACGTCGGCCTCAGTGGTGGCTGTAATCAGGAGCGGATAATAACCCTCGCCGGGGCCTGATACGTAGGAGATTTCCTTCTGATAATATCCTCCCCCGGCGTCGGTCATCGGCGCGCCGAACGGTCCGCCGAGGGGCGTGAGGTCGATTGTCACCGATTCAATATCATCCTGCCAGTCGTAAACGACGGTATTGATAAGAACTGAATTTGAGCCGTCCGACTGGATGTCTTCGCCGACGTTAAACGGGCTGACCTCGTATGGATCCTGGCAATGGCCGGGCCATGATGCCTCTATCACGAAACTGAACGCCGGGAATGCCGGCCAGTTGGGGTTGAGTATGGTTATATCCTCGTTATGTACCTGGTAGCTCGCGAACGACCTGTCGGGGCCGGTTATCCAGGCAATGAACGGATTGATATCGCCCGGGCCGAATAATTTCGTGTAGCTGTCGGGATTCAACAATGTCAGGAATCCGAAGTCGAGGATAATGCCGCGAACATCATATCCGGTCAGGTTCGTCGGATTCTTGAGTGTGAGTTTGACATCGACTTTCTTGCTGACCGGGTCGTAACCCGTCAAAGTTGCAATGAAACAATCCGGGCATGCGGGCGGGATGAGCATGGGGGTGATATTCCAGTGCTTTTCAGCGTTACGGTCCCGCACCACGTTTATGGTTTCCGATTCGATATCAATTTGCAGTGAGTAGATGCCCATCAGGGTATGGCCGTCCTCCGCCGGTTGAGCATCACGTAATGTCGATATTTCAGGTGACATTACACCCGAAGGGTCACCGTTGTTGGAGGAACATCCGAGAGCGAAAAACATCATGAGGAGGACAGGCAGGCAAATGATGGTAAAACTTCTCATACTGCACCCGCTTCATAGCCCGATGGCTGAATTTTAAGAACCTCTGATTCTACCATTGCATTTAGATATCTGTAAAGCGGAACTGTAGCCCTTGAAGCAGCAACCCTTATGTATGACAATAAACACAGACCTGGTAGCCCCGGGTTGGCTGCATCCTTTCCATTATTGATACATTGCGGCCTACCCGGGGTAGAAGCCTATTTATTTCATGAATAAGGATGGCTTCAACCCCGGGCTACCAGGTATTGTCTTTATGTTTAAACGGAGTATCAACCCCCTAAACAAGTGCCATTAAGGCGTGTCTTGCTGGTGTTGATATCACGCCCAAGGCCGAAGACGTCCGTGGGCGTGGCACACCCGGATGCATGGTAACCAGTCAAAGGATAGCAGCTACATCCCGAAGACGGGAAGATAGCAGCTACCTTTTTACGCTTGTTGAGACTGGAAGGTAGCTGCTATCCTTCCATATGATATATAACACAGACCTCGTAGTAACGTAGCCCGGCAATCCTTTGCCGGGAAATAAATATCAATTCGTTAGGGGACAGTCACCTGAAGACAGGATGACAGTCCCCATCTCGACAACCCCGTACTGCCGGGTTGTTCATACTCATTTGTTGACTGACATTCCCCATAGTGACATAATGCCGTAGCCGGGGGCCGGTGAGGGATGGAATCCACCGGTCTTTTGCATTGATAAAGCGGGAGTTTCATGGATGGATTTTTTTCGGATAATCATTACTCTCATCCTGATCCTCGTCCTGATCAAACGCAAGATACAGGTCGGACCTACGCTGTTCATCGCCTCGGCATTTCTTATCCTCATCTACTGGATCCCGCCGTTAATCGCGGATTCCCCGTTGTTCAAAACCCCGGAATCATCATTGTGGGATGTATTCCGCATTGGTTTCATCGGTGAATACCCGAAATTCCGCACCATCTATATTCTCACCGCGATCCTTCTCGTGCTCACCCTCGGGGCCGCAATGGGCGAGAAGGGGTTCCTGAAGAAGATAGCGCGATGCATCGAATCAATATTCGGCGACCCGAGATGGGTGTTAGGCGGGCTTCCCGCGATGATCGGACTGCTCCCGATGCCGGGCGGCGCTTTGTTCACCGCGCCGATGGTGAACGAAACAGCGGAACCGCTCGGACTGTCGGCGAATATGAGGACATACCTGAACCACCATTTCAGGCACATCTTCGAATACACATGGGTGCTGTATCCCGGTCTGATCGTGCTGAGTGAGATCGTCGAAATAGACATACGCACGATAGCCATCTATAACATCCCTCTCACTGTCGCCGGGCTTGTCGGCGGAATCCTTTTCGGGATGCTGAGCATCAAGGTTCCCAGGACCATGAAAGTGACGGGTGGCGGATTCACCGACATTGTTGATGCATTGTGGCCGATCCTTTTTATCGTTGCCCTTGTAATATTGTTCAGTCTCGACTTGCTGATATGTTTGTTCCTGCTTCTTTTATTGCTTCTGTCGCGGGTTCAACCATGGATCGGATTTACGTTCGCGATCATTATTAACGGGATACTCGTGGTTGCGTTCAATACCGGCGAGGGTATCGACCCCACCGCGCTGTATGCGGGCAACGGCTTGATTGCGTTTGTGCTTCTCGTATTTGCGCTGATGAGGCCGCTCTATCCCGTGGCGGAGTTTTTCTCGTTCCTGAAGAGGGCGATCAAGCCTTACATGGTCGTGATGGTGTTCGGCGTAATGCTCTTCTCGGCGGTGATAGACGGCTCCGGTGCGGCTAAGGGGGTTGCGGTGGATATCAACGCTATCGGCTTGCCTCCGATTATTATCATATGCCTTCTCCCGGCGATCATCGGGTATCTCACGGGCCTCACGGTATCGTACGTGGCAGTGGCATTCCCGATATTATTGCCGCTCTTTCCCGAAAGCAGTGAACTGTGGATGCCATACATAAGCTTAGCGTACGCCTGCGGGTTTATCGGTGTATTGTGCAGCCCCGTTCATTTCTGCCTGGTGCTCACGGTGGAATATTACAAGAGCGATCTGATGGGCGTAACGCGCCTTCTTCTCCCCGGGATGGTTCTTGTGTTTCTTACTGCATTAGTGAGATATTTGCTGAGCGTATGATCCCTCATTGAGGCAAATTTGATCTTTTGGAAAGTCTACCCCACACTGAAGGGTCTGTCTCGAATAGATATTATTCACTCGGATGTGTCCACTCCCTGACGGTCGTGGTTCGGACAAGACCAGGGTATGGCAGGTCTTTGACCTGCGCCCGTCGGTCAGAGACCGACGGTATCCAACCAGCTATAAGCATCCCGGTGTTTCGGTAACTTGTTCCCGGTGTTTCGGTAACTTGTTGCCGAAACCTCTAATGCCGTTGTTTATTGACTATTGTAATAGCTCTTTTCGCCCGGGTACACGAATCTGAGTCACTGTTAATATCCGGTTTGACCGGCCGACTTATTCATCCTTAATCGCCTTGAAAACCGGATGACCCGGCCCGCCGCCGTATGGAAGATCAGTATAGGTTACATAGATATAACCATCGAGTCCGCGAATAGCGTACGGCATATATGCATTCTGGTCTTCCGTTGTGTTTATCTTCACCCACTCGGAGGTGTGATGCCAATCGGTGCCGTCCCAGGTGATGAAGTATGCATCCCGGCGGTTCCAGCAATCCTGGAATATAACATATGTGAGCCCGTCGCCGTCCTCGATGACGTTTGTGCATTGCCATTCGTAATCATGGTGGGCGTTCTCGTACGCCTCAGGGACAGTCCGTTCCATATCCGGGATCGGGTCGTGCAGGATGATATCGCCATCAGACGGACCTTCGCCGTACACCATATAATATGTTCCGCTGTTATTTCCATATGGGCCAGTGCCGCCGGTCTGATATTCGTTCACCCAGTGGATCATGTCGGATTCGTCGATAAAAATACCGTTCGAACGATTGTCCCAGTAATTCGAGCTTCCGCTGTGATGGTAACTCGTGAAGAAGCTCCATGAGTTGGATGATGCATCGCCGGTGTTCTCAAGCAGGAAACTGCCGGTGACATTGCTGTCGTGATTGAACCTGCCGGAATTCGCGTAGAACACATCGGAGTTACTGTCCGCGGCAAGTGAAGGTGTATATGGAGTGTAGATGTATGTCAGTGATCCATTGGTCGGGTTGACATCCAGCTCCGGGCAGGCTTCCAGTGCTTCGAAACTTGATACGCGGGAATATTTCGGATTGAAGTTGCCCGTGCCGGCATAGAACATTGAGTAGATCAGAAATTCGCCATTCGGGAGGGCAAGTATTTGCGCGTTATCATAATGCTGATTTGTGCTGCTGCCCGATGTCCGCTCCCATGCCATCACTGAATGGAAATTGCCTGATAAATCAACCGGCATACGTCCGGCCCTAACGGCGCGATGGTAAGTTCCGCTTCCGGCGCTTTCGACCCAGGCAATATAGACATATCCGTCATCCGGTCCCGAGGACATCATCAGCGAGTTGTACAGGATTTTCAATTCATCGCCGGGGACATAAATACTGTCCAGGTTCGTCCAGTGCACTCCCTTGTCGGTTGAGTATGACCAGTAGAGGTTGTCCTTGTCGGCGTATGCCGAATGTATGACATTATTTTCATCGATTGCGATAGCGGTGCCATAACAATCGTTATCATCGATCTCGATAGGGTCTTCGGGGCCTTCGCCCGAAACAGTGGTTGTGTGGATGAGGTATGCCGATGTTTTAATTCCCGGCAAGAATCCCTGGAAGCCGTCAACTTCAGTTTCGGCGGTGATAAGAATATCGATATCACCCGTGGTTGTTGGATAAGCATCGATGATGTCGATTTCGTATGTCGAGTATCCGGGGCCGCCGCCAACCGGATATGCCGGGCCTGTCAGAGGGATCGTCCCGTCAGCCGATTCAACGTAGAGGACATTCTGATCGGCGTTGAACCAGTCATACACTTCAATCATCAGGTTAAGGCTTCCGCCGCCTTCGCCTTCCTCGAAGTATAATGTGTTCGAGACTTCCGCCACGCTGATATTCCACGGTTCCGCGCGGTTTGCATTCTGACCGAAATCATCGGGGATAGTCCAGGGAGGATTTCCGGTGGGATACTTCCAGTTTGCATCGACGGCGTAATTGAATACGAGCCCTTCCGAGCCGAGTTCGATGGTGTAATGACGGACATTCTTCTGGCCTGATGAGAAAACCCCGCGGCTTTCGATGGTCACATCTCCAAGCGGATCATCAGCATCGTCTAAATCATCGCAGAAATATTTATAACCGTTGAGAGTCGAGTTGTATTGACCGATGTCATTTGGCGTGCCCAGCAGGCCGTCGATGTAGCCGTATATCGGGGCATCCGGATTCTCCGGGAACTCGGTGGGATTCCACCATCGTGAATGACCGTCGACATTCAGAATGCGAGTATCGCCGGGACCGGCATATGTGATATTCGAATCGGTGAACCCGGTGTAAGAACCGTTGGAGATAAGTATTCCGCACACATCGAATCCGGTAAATTCATTCAGGCCGAGGAACGGGTGTCGCAGCCCGACATCGATGTCGATGATGTTACCATTGAACTGGACGTTTTCAACGGAGAGGTAGACATTCGGCGGGGGTTCGAGAAAACGAAGGCCGTTGAGATGGACTTCGCCGGTTCTGAGCTGGACCGCATCGAGGGTTTCCTTCACGGGATCAGCCATGAATTGATAGAGACCCCATGTGATGTGTCCCGCGAAGTCGTTCACGGCCCCGCGAATGTCGGGGCTTTCACCCATGGTGGGTTCCGTCCCGATAAGTCCGCTGCCGCTGCCAGGGCCGTAGTCCGGCATGGACGGCAGACTCCCGCCGCCTCCCGAGCATCCCAGCCAGGCGAGTAGGGTGACGGTAATCATGGTGTAAATTAGCTTCTTAAACATTTCTACCTCCCCGCAAATGCAGAGTGTTGGATATGAGTTTCCCGGTATGGATGACCTGGCCCCGCAATCACATGTCAAATGCTCTCTTATCTATAGATGATTTTTGTGGGGGAAATATTAGCGAAACCCGTGTAATAAATTAGTCACACATCTGTATGTGATGAAAGTCGATTCAATGACATTGAAATAAGTAGGGTCGGCCCCGAATTATTTTTCTGTATCCATGCGGGTTACAGGAGGTGTTTTCAAATAATTAGGGTCCGACCCTAATTTACTAATATGATGCCTTACTTACTGGAGCGCTGGCTTCCAGCCGGCATCCGGTGCTTCGCAGTTTTTGGGACGGTCCCGAGATATATTTTGAAATCATGCCGGCTGGAAGCCAGTGCTCCAGTAAGAAAAAAGTAACCCGCGAATCTCATTTCGTGGGTTACAGCGAATTCAAATATTCATTCTCTCAACTACTCGTCCTTGATTGCCCTGAACACCGGTACGCCCGGGTCGGAACCATCCATGTCCGTGTATGTCACATAGATATAACCATCGACCCCCCTGATGGCATACGGCAGATACGCATTCTGATCCGTGGTGGTGTTGATCTTCACCCAGTCGTCCGGTGATGCGTTATGGTTCCAGTCGGTTCCGTCGTAGGTGATGTAGTATGCATCCCGCCTGTTAACGCAATCCTGGAAGACGATGTACGTCAATCCGTCTCCGTCCTCCACGCAGCTTGTTGCTATCCATTCATAATTCCATCTCTCATTCTCAGCACCAGGCGACGGGATCCCCCGGACTTATAAGGAGAATTGGTCTCAAATCTGCAGTGGATGGCATCTTCCGGAGGATTAGTATTGTGAAATAGTGGACATAGTCATTGACAACAATGGAAAATCGTGTATAATGCAATTGAGAATGAGTCGCAAATACTGTCAATCGTTCGTAGAAGCGTTGGTCAGTTGAATTTAGGATATTTTAGAGGCTTGCGCGATGGGCCGAAAGGAGCAAGAATGCCAATGCCACTCACGATGGTAGAGAAGGGTCGTGAAGTCGTACTGCGTGAGATCAGGGGAGGAATGGGAATCAGGCGACGACTTACCGATATGGGACTTCATCCCGGGTCTCATTTCAGGATTGTGTCAAACTCCGGCGGTGGGCCGTTTGTAATAAGTGTTGGTGATACGAGGCTGATGATCGGCCGGGGAATGGCCCAGAAGATTATGGTAGAGAACATCTGATACGGAAAATCCTAAGCGGTTTCGATAACTGACATTTAGATGATAGGAACAAGCCCGGTATAAGCCGGGCTTTTTTCGTTTTTTTCAATTTATTTCAATAATTGGGTTGACAAGTGTTTCAAGGTGTGCAATATTGCGACCGAGTCTCAATAGCGCAAAGTGTGGGATAAGGGTTTTTTACGTATCATTGGAGAAATGTCGAGAACAATAAAGAGTGTAGATGTATTATCAGTTTATGAGGAGAAATAACTAAACATGGCTGGTGCGGGAATGCAAAAAAAGCGAATCACAATTGCGTTGGCGGGTAACCCGAACAGCGGGAAAACCACGGTTTTTAATGCCTTTACCGGTGAGCGTGCGCGCACGGGGAACTGGCCCGGCGTGACAGTGACCAAAAGGGAAGGCGAACTGGATTACAAGGGGTACGAATTTATAATTATCGACCTGCCGGGAACTTATTCACTCACCTCAGGCACGCCCGAGGAAATCATAGCCCGAAATTTCATAATAAAAAACAAACCCGATGTAGTGATCGACATTATTGATTCCTCGAACCTTGAGAGGAACCTTGTGCTGGCGAGTGAAATAATCGAACTCGGCACCCCCCTTATCGTTGCTCTTAATATGTGGGATGAGATTGAGAAAAAGGGTTATAAGGTCGATGTGAATCTCATTTCGCAATTATTGGCCTCACCTTGTGTCCCTACGGTTGCCACCCAGAACACGGGAATTACCGAGCTGCTGGATGAAGTTATCGGCGTAGTCGAAGCCAAGGGTGAGATGCGAAAGATTACAGTCGGTTACGGGCGCGTCATCGAACCCGCCATAGAAAGAATTCAGACTGAGGTTGAGAATATCCCATCCTTAGTTGAGAATTATCCTCCCCGTTGGCTTACGGTAAAGCTCCTGGAGAACGACACCGAGGTGATCGGGGCCGTCAACGAATTAGGGGCACAGGCCAATAAACTGAAAGAAGTGCTTGAGAAATGCAATGCGGATATCAAAAAAAAGCTTAGTGAACATTCCGAAATAGCCATCCCTGATCAACGCTACGGTTTCGCGGCAGGCATCTTCCGCGAAGCGGTACGTCTCCCGGCGGAGGAAAGATATTCCTTCAGTGACACAGTTGACCGTGTCGTTATGTCGCGAGCTTTCGGTCTGCCTATTTTCATAATACTGATGTGGTTAACATTTCAGCTCACATTCATCGGGGGCGCGCCGCTTATGGATATAATTGATAGCGCGGTGGGGTCAATAGGTGAATGGGCGGCGTCGGTTATCCCTGAGGGGGCCGTTAATTCCCTTGTTGTCGATGGCATCATTGCCGGTGTCGGCGGGGTGATAATTTTCCTGCCGAATATATTCATCCTTTTCTTAGCTATTTCATTTCTTGAAGAATGGGGCTACATGGCGAGGGCTGCATTCGTCATGGATGGCTTGATGCATAAAATCGGTCTTCATGGTAAATCGTTCGTTCCGCTGTTGATGGGGTTCGGTTGTACTATCCCGGCGATTATGGCTACCCGGACGCTTGAAACCCGCAAGGATAGGATGGTGACCATGGGGATTGCCCCGCTGATGAGCTGCGGTGCGCGCCTGCCGGTATATACACTGCTTATAGGCGCATTTTTCCATGAGAAAGTTGCCGGTAATATGCTATTTTTCATATATGTCGTCGGTGTGCTGCTCGCGGTTTTGGTGGCGCTCATATTCCGCAAGACGATCTTCAAAGGTGAAACGACCCCTTTCGTTATG
>CBDVBS010000017.1:0-17372 GCA_965372275.1 uncultured bacterium
GCCGACTTTCATCAGTTCCTGGTTCAGTGTTCCGGACATCTTGAATTTCCAGAGCAGTTCCGGATACCACATGGACCCGCGGAAGAAATCTTCGATTGATCTCCATCCCGTGGGGCTCGAGGGAAGTTTGTAACGCGGCTGCGGAGTCAAGCCGTCCCTGCCATATTCTTCTATCCTGGGTCCCGCCGCCGGATAATCGGCATTTTCATCGGCGTTATAGCTTGGCGGACCTTCCATGCTGCGCATACCGCCGACGCGTCTCCTGGAGCGAGGCTGCCATTCATCCGACCCACCCGATTCCGGGCCGCCGGATTCGACATCCTTGCTGTCCAAAGTTACGTCCACGAATACCTGGCTGTCCCACATCTGTACAAGGAATCTCTGGAATTCCTGTGTTGATAAAGCGTAACCCTCGATCTCCCATGTGGCGCCGTTGGCGTCATAACTGAACTTCTCTATCCAGACCGAGTTACGCATGACACGTCCCAATTCATCCATAATAACCGGCCACGGCACCTGCGCGCCCGCCAGGGTCACAATACCACCGAATCTCTGCTTTCTGCCGGTGATGTCACCCTTCAGCTTCTGGACCTCGTTGTAGTCAGGCGTAACGAGTGCTATCTTCTGGTTGAGATCGTCAACCTTCTCCTTGATCTCGTTATACTCCCTGTTCAGGTTGATATAGAGAGTCGCCAAAAGCGCAATAACAACGACGAGTACGAGAATTCCGAATTTCAGACCCGAGTAGGCTTTCCTTCGAACCATCGTCTCACGCGGCAGGAGGTTGAGTTCGATCTTCTTTGAGCGTATGGCTTCCGCCCCAAGACCGATGGCAGTCACAATTTCGCCCTCGTGATCCCTGAGGGCATTCAACTCGGTCGGGTCGAGGTTGACCGATGCAAACGGGACCCTGTCGATCGCGACAACATCATAGCCGGTTTGCTCGGCAAGGTACTCATCTACGCTCTCGAGCATACCGATGTTGCCGAATACGTTGATTTTTCCGACTCGGCTTCTGCGCTTCTGCTGAGACTCGAAGTAGCGAACCGACCTCATCAACTCGTTGACGAACTGACTCATTGCACGCAGCACGCTGTCTCGGGCAAGTTCCTCCGGGCTTTCGGATTCGTCACCCTCGAATACCTGTTCCGCTCCAACGTGATCTTCGCTGAGCCGGACATCCTTCAGGTCCTTGTCATAGATCCGCTTCTTCTCCTCTTCCTCATCTTCCGGACTCCTGTATGATTCCATCAGGTCGACCTTGTTGAAGTAGAGGTGTTCCCTGGTCTCCTCGGCGGTCCTGCTCAGCTTCTGGCGAGCTTTATCAACAATGATGTTAAATCCGAATTCGACCGAGCGAGCCAATCGGAAATTATTCTCCGCTACGAAGAATATGTCCGTAACGTTATCGCGGACATCTATGAACGCAATTGCCTGCTCGGAATCCTTGTAATGCTCCTCGAAGATGGGATAACTGGCAAGTGTGGTGAGCTTGATTCCGACAACCGTAAGACCGGCACGCTTCAGGAGATTGATAAAAGGCTGCACGGACGATCGTCTTGTAGCAGCAAGTAGTATCTCGTTCTGGGTGGTCCCTTCCTCCTTCAATTCGCGCATGATCTTGAAATCATAGAGGGCGTCATGCGGGGGGAACGGGACATACTGGTTTAACTGAAGCATAATGGCGTCGCGCGTCTGAGCCATTGTCATCTTCGGCAATGAGATCATCCGGGTTACGCCATATTTGCCTGATATACCAAGGACACATTTCTTCGCGGTGAAGCGGTTGCCCTTGAGGAGGTCGCGGATAGCATCCGATAACTTGCCCGGGTCGCTTATCCGTCCCCCCTGGATAGCACCAGGCGGGATCGGACCAATAGCGAATTTTTCGAGGGTAACACCCGCACGTCCCCCGGAGAGCTGGACTATCCGGATCTCCCTGGAGGTGAGGTCGATACCCACGATTTTTTTCTCAGCCATTTAAATCTCCCCTTCCGCCGGAAAGTTCCGGCGAATGGAACATCTGCTTTACAAAAATACTATACCCTCCACCCATATTGACACCCTACATGAAGGAACAGTACAATGCATCCACCCATTTTTTACATCTTATTTTACGAGCCAACTATATGCGTCGTTAACAGGATAACAAGCTGGCTATCGATTTTCTGACGTTCCGTCCTGCCGAAGAGAACACCGATGATTGGAAGTTCACCTAAGAACGGTATCATCTGCTTCTCAATATCCTCGGAGTTCTGCGTCATACCGCCGAGAACAATCGTCTCACCGTCGCGCAGCCGCAGGATCGTATTAACGCTCGTGTTAACGGTTCCGAATACAAGGTTACCTTCTATTAACTGCGGTTCCCCAAGCAGACTCGAGTTGGTCGGGTTGAGGAACATTGTTATATTGCCAAAATCGTCAATATACGGGGTTATCGATAAGGTGGTTCCCGTCGGGATGAAAGTAACCTGGTCGGGTGCCGGAATCGGGTTACCGAACTGGTCGATAACGACGCCGCCGTCGATGATGAACGGGCGGTTTTCGGTGACGTTCACGGAGCCTGTGTAACCTTCGATAACGGCCACACGCGGGCTCGATACGATCTTGACCTTCCTGTCGAAGTAGAGCCATTTGTAACGGGCACGGAAGTCCTCGTAAGGCACCTGCTGGTTCTTAGGCAATACTTCAAATACGATGCCCTCGTTGTTGACGGCATCGAATGAGAAACGGAAGCGGTCATCACCATACTGATACGCCCAGTCGCCGAGGTTATCAACGCCATAGACATCGGGGCGCTGTTCCGGGTTGACATCTACTGAAAGGAATGTGGTCTCGACGAATATCTGTTTCGGAGGCTTGTCTATCTGGTCGAGAGCATCCTTGATGATCTCGTGCATTTCAGTTGTGGCCATAATGCCGATTGCACCGGCCTTGGCGGTATAGATACCACCCTGGTCGCCAGCGCCGCCCTGACCGCCGCTGCCGCCACTGCCGCCTACCTGATAAGGCTCAGGTACGGGCATACCGGGACCGATGTTCATTGACGGATATGCGTCCAGAACGTTGAAAGGATCCAACGCGGAGACGGGGTTCGTGAAGGAACCACCATTTGAGCCGGGGGCGCTGAAGCCGATGCCACCGCCGCCACCGCCGCTGCTGCCGCCGCGACTACCGCCGCTGCCGCCGCTACTACCTCCACTACTACCGCCGCTGTTGCCCTGACCGCCGCCATAGTACCAGTAACCATAGCCGGAAGTTGATGGGATGAGGTCCATATTCTGCAGGAAGTCGAAAGCGGAACTCGGATCAACGTAGTGAACCTGGTAGATGTTGATAACACCGAGTCCCATTTCCTGCTGGAGCCTCTCACGGGTTGAGATGAACACGATCGGGTCGGCATCGGGACTTGCGCGGAAGACCTCGAAGTCGAGACTGTTCTGCAGCATCAGCATCTGGAACACTTCATCGAAGGTCCGGTTGGTGACCTGGAGGGTTACGGAGCCTCGTCCGCCAACAGGGGCAAACGATCCGCCGCTACCAAGTCCACCGCCGAATCCACCTGAGCCGCCGGGGCCTCCCGGTGGTCTCTCGCGGATATGGCCGGTGGGTGCGGAGTTCCAGTAGGCGTCAAGCACGAAGTCAACGCCAGCCTGGCTGGCGAGGATCATCATCACGTCGATGAAGCTCGCATTCTCGAAGTTGAGCGATACGATCGCGTCCGAGATATGCTTCTTATCGACTGATGGCTCCTCGGTCGGGAAGAAATATTCGCCTTCCTCGTAATCCTCGGTAACCACGGGCAGGTCGGGATAGTCGCTCACTTCACCGACGAGGTCGATGGAACCATAGTCCATCGGCTTGGGATAGGTGAACGGTTTTTCCTCCGCCATCGGGATTTCCTCTCCGGGAACGGGAGTCTCTTCCACTTCTAAGGGAGCCTCCACTTGCGCCGGTTCGGCAATCTCATCCGGTTCGGATGCTTCGGCGAGCATATTGTCACCCATACTGTAAAGGGTGACCTTATGTCCCGATCCTTCCTCATCTGAGAAGAAATGTTCGGCATCCGGAGCGATGATAGTCACCTGGCAGGAGTTGTCGCCGGTTTTGACAATCTCCACGTTACGGATAAGGCCGGAGTCGGATTCGTAGCTGTAATCTCCACTTAGCTCATCGGAGATATCCACGCCACTATAATCGACGACGACCCTGAACGGGAACGCCTTGGCGTGTACTTCAGGTTTGCAGGGCGATGACGTTCGCACCTCAACCGTTTCTTCTCCGTCGAGTTTAATGACTTCGATCCCTTCGATTACGGTTTCGGATGCACCGGAACCATACGGGGATACGAGAAGTTCAACGGGTTCGGTTTCCAGCAGCGCAAGAACAATATCGTTGCCGGATTCCTCGACCGAATAACTGCCTCCATCAAGCAGGCCGTCCCTGAATGTGACAATCAGAGTTACTGATTTCACACCCTTCAGCAGGCTTAACTTATAATCGATTCTCTTGAGGAAATCGCCTGCCTTGAGGGCCGGAACAGTGAACAGGCTGCCCAGTTCGCAATCCGGGAGGGTGATCTGAATAGCTTTATTCCCATCGATGGGATTAAGCTGATAGTCAACCCTTCCACTCAGGAGAACAGACAAGCTCTGACCATCGTTGTTCGTGTCGAGCTCAAGTCCTTCCAGTACAGCCGTTCCATCGGCTATTACCAGTCCCCCGCCAATCACGAAGAGTGCAAGAACGCTAAGGGTAAAAAATAACCCTTTCAGCCTCGGGAAGAAATCGCCGGAAGCTTTCACAGGATACCTCCTACGGGTCGTAGCAAATTATACTTACAAATCATAAAAATTATGCAAACAATACCTCGGGCCTGACTGCCAGACCCAATATTAAAGAGCAATCTTAAATCAATAGCTGTTACCTTGTCAAGCAAATAATCCCGCTTGACCCTCCTTTATCCATAGTAATATGATAGTCATAATTCTGTGAAAGTTCATTCGGGCAGAAAAATTTACAAAATCCATCTTTATGCCCGAATATGCCCTGAAAAGTGCATAAAAAGAAGGGATGACGCTAAGTCATCCCATTAAAACCTGATCGATTGCTATATTAAGTATTTAATCCCTCTTAAAGAGAATATTTACCAGGGTACGAAATTATTCCGATTCAACTTGAATCCGCCCTGCGCGGCCTCTTCATATGCAAGGATCGAGTACCATTTGCCCGGGTCCGCATGGTAGAGCGAGTAGTAATCGTTGGTCAGGCCGTCGATATCACCGGGGTTGCCGTCCTCATCCCAACCGGCAAATGCGTCACGGTTGACCGAAACGATCCAGTACTTATCGCGCGTGATATCCATCCTGTTCGAACCCGATGCGATCCTTAGAACACCCCGGCTCTCGACACGATAGACATATGTGCGCGTGGTGAGGAACTGCTCGACACGCTTGAAGTCATCAGCACTGAACAATCTGAACCGTGAATGCACGAACAAGTTCCCCGGTGGACCGGCCTGGATGGAACCGTGATTGTCAAAGCCCGGAAGCGCGACTCCACCGCCGAGGTTATCTATTTCTCCGCCGTGGGTCACCGTTAACTCACCGGCTTCAATATAGATTGGTCCCCAGATATCGAGCGCGTTCGGACCTGCAACAGGATTGCCATTCGTAACATCTATCATCCCCGGCAGATCAGCCTCATCGGGACCATCGGATGATTCGATACCTTCAACTCTCCATGGTTCGCCGACACCCCCGGCGCCCGGCTCGTATGGATAAAGCATCACGCGGAATAAATCGGCGACGCTTCTGAACGGCGGGGCGGGATCAAAGAACGGTTTATCGATAGTGTTCGGGTTGTTATCGAGGTCAATGGGATAGTAAGGATTCGCGCGGAAATTGTAACGTCGGTCGGCTCCCGCGCCAACGAGAAGAGAGAGCTTATCAGGCACGGTTTCTTCGGTGACACCGGCCTCTCCACGATTGTTATAAACCCACTTACGATATTCGACAATCTGGTGCGCATATACATCCGCTATCTGAATCGCCGCAACCCTTTCATCCACGCCAACTTCACCCAAAGGCTGGGCGATGTTGACCGGCCTTATGCCGCCGCCGAACGGGTCATCCGCGCGCGGCGCGGGTCCCGCGATGAAGTTATTCCAGTTATCCCATACCGGCCCCTGGAACATCGTGAGCAGGATCGATCTCAACACCGGTCTTGACGCGGTATTGATGTTGATCTTCGGACCGTATGCCTGGACAAGGTAGTTGTCAAACGGATCGCCGGGGTTCTCATCCGGATTGTAAACGCGTGAATCACGAACGCTGAACTTGTCGTATATCTGCTTCATTGCATCGACCTGCAGGCTGCTGACGGCCGGGTAATTGTAGAAGTAGAACTGCTGGAACATGCCGTTCTGCAGACTCGTCCTCAGAGCAACGCTTGCGCTCTCAAGTTCCGCAGCTAAGAGTTCGCGTTCGGTGGACGGGTCATAACCGGACATCACCAATGCTCTTCCGCGACGTGTGCCCGAATGAGTGTCCTGCTGGTTTGCCGGAAGGATGGGACCGTTGCCCCAATCAGGCGACCAGGCGACGCCTTTATCGTCATCATTAATGTTACCTGAATCCCAAAGCCGGGTTGCGTTTTCAGTGGTGGCAGGCGGTAATGTGAGGGGCGCATAGAATATATCTATCCCGGGAGTAAGAGAGGGAACGAGGTTGCACAGGCCCTCATCAAATGCGCAGAAAGCGACCTGCGAGAAATCGGGGCTGATGGTTGGCAGCAGGGGCATTACCACGCGCTCCGTCCTGCCCGGATAGGTCATATCCAGACGTCCCGCCGGCGCTCCGACTCCAATCGGTATGACATAGAGAGAAATCATATCCCTGAGGTCTTCCCAAAATGTCAGGGGGCTGGGAGGGCCACCGCTGAAATCGATCCTGGTGCAGATTATATAACCACTCGGACCAAATACCGGGGTGATATAATGCACACCAGCGGGGGCCGCGGTGAGAGGCATAAGCCCTGTTCCATTTGAATTTATCAGGTAGAGATCATGCTCCGTAGTGAGAAAACCACCGGGGTTATTAATATCCAGACCGCCGGAGAAGACTATCCACTCGGAACGGACGGGATCGGTATAAGGGCTCCAATCAGGTCCCGCAATTTCAAGCGGTGGAATTGAATACCCGAAGAGGGCTCCGATATCAAGGTCGTTGGGTATATGAACCAGGCCGTTCGTTACATTGGATGTCGTTGACCCGTCAAGATTTGACAAGTAGATATCTCTCGTGGGGCTGTCATCGATGTAGCAGAACCTCTGTCCGTTTCTATCGAATGAAGGATGCATTGCATCAGTGACAACCTGTGCATTGATCGCGGCACCATCATTGGTATTGCGATGATCGATATCATCACTTTCCTCAACCATAAATGTAATGCCAAACGGGTCGAGGTTGGGATAGAGATAATCGCTTCCACCTAAAATTACACTACCCGGCCCACCGGCTCCGAGATGTAAACGTATATCGTAGCTATTACTACCCGTGAAGTCTGAAAACAAAATCTGGTCCGTCTGCACGGACATCGGGATTGTGAGCAGCGAGCCGAGGCTGGGTATGTTCAGGTAGTCCGGGTCGAAGAGAATGTGGTTGGAATTAAAGGCGGGAGTCAAGAGCGTGGGGTCCTGGAAGTTGGGATGGTTCCTCTCGCGGTAGGTCAGCGTGCTGATCGGCTCATCATCCACGGGTTCCTTGAGGGGCTGTTCCACAAATTCATCATCGAGGTCGCCGTCGCCGTTGAGGTCAACCAGACCATCACGCCAATAGACAATACTTCGCGCTCTTTCGCGGCCGATAAGCGAACGCAGGATGTCATAGCCCCTCGACTCATCCAGGTCGGCGGTGGACGTGTTGTCATCAAGCTGGATGCGGTTGATATTCATCCGCACCAGTTCGCCCGGAGCGTTCTCCTGGAAATCGGCGATGCATTCGGTGTCGAAACTGTAAACCGTAACGCGCTGATTAAGTCGCTCGAATTCCGGGATCGTCGGCCTTGCACCAGCGGGAAGGCTGTCCTGGGCGTAGTCGCTGAGTATGCTCTTGGGATCGTTGTAGATATTCCAGGTGCCGTCCCACATATCGGCGCCGTCACCGCGACGACCGTTGCCGTCAAGGGGAGTCAGTGCACCGAGGTAATCATTTTCGCCCAAGGTTTCATCGGGCGTGCCGTCGGCGTTGTAATCGGTACGTATATCAACCATAAACCGCTTGTAGAGCATCTGGCGGAGTATCCACTCGGCCTTGTCCTCGTAATTGTTATAAGCGGTAGTGGGATCGCTACGCATATCTTCATCGGTCATCATAAGGCTGATGACCATATCGCGCGCGAGCATATAGCCGTAATGATTCGGGTGATCGTCATCATTGATGAGATCATCGTAATTGAGGTCATCAAAATCATCGCGTTCAGCAACAGGCGCTTCGGTGTCACCATCATCGTAATAATCCAGGTTGTGTGAACTGAAGACGATATTCATCAATAGGTTTATCGGGAAACGCCCGGATTCGTCGGAAATGATGGTCTCGTGCCACGCGGGGAGGACATCCCCTTCCGAACCGATCGGCGCGGGATAAATGCTTCCGGGGGCGGGTTTGTATTCTTTATTGTTGGTGTATGGGTTACCGAAAAACGTATTCGCCCATGTTGACTTGGTCACGGCTTCCTGCAGTTGAGCAACCGGCAGGTACTGGTTCGTGGCATTATCGCCATCATACATTGAATCATAAACAAGATTTTCGGGTGAGTATCCGTCAACTCCCGAGGGAGGACTATTCCTGAAAAAGGATGCAGGCCGCGGCCTCTGGGCGGGCCATACGAATGCCGCCTCGGCCGGGCTTATTTGCCAGTTGATTTCCGCGCCGGGCGCGAAGGCACCAGTTGCGTCCATGTAGCTTACAATCGGCCAGTCGAAGGAATCATCGGTGCTTGAGGGATCATACTGGGTGATCGAGTGGGGCGCGAGACGATCCTGCCCGACAGGGGTTCTATCATCAGGGCCAGTCATGTAATTCTCATAAACCGGCATCATTCCCGGTTCATCACCCTGGTCATACGGATCTTCGATAAGTTCGCCGAAATCGTCCATCCCGATGGGAACATTCTGGAATTGCCATCGGGCGGGAACACTTGAAAGCTCCGGATCAATGCCGAAATTCAGGTTCATCGGGTGGTCGTAATTCTCAAGTGAACGCTCGACCAGATAGAACGTATCGTTATCGGGATGTCTCGCCCATGGTTCGGCAAGATAATCGAGGTCGTGCGTTCCCGCTATCACGGCATACTCAAAGGCGGTGTTATCGTCCGACGCCCAGAAGATATAGTCCTGTGCCTTGATCAAAGGATCCTCATAGTTGTCGGGAATCTCACGTGACGGGTCAATACCCACGAGATGCTGATCTTCCATGAGCAGGGCGATCGCCTCGTAGAAGCCGAGGTCGGCCTGCTTGTCGGCAATCTCCGTATAGTTCTCATTTATCGGCATGAGGGACTCTATACGGACCGAGTCGAGTATGAGTACCGTGACCGGCAAGATGGCGGCCATGAATATCAGTACCGCTATCAGCACCATGCCTTTTTGAGATACGAACCGGTTTCGTTTTCCGGCATTAATAACACGCATAATAATCACCCAAATGATTTGCTGGTAAACTAACTATCCTTTACCCGCTGGGGACTTGCCGCCCCCATTCAAAGGCGGCTCGGAACGAATTGGTAGAAACGGTGCCGCCGTTCCCCTGAAAACTAAATCTCGCCAATATACGATAAGCCGTACCACAGCAAATCCACGTTCTGTTCGGAAATAGCCTTCACGATAGGCGGTACGACGAACATTTCAATCGTCACAAAACTGTTCGGGTTGTAGTTCGGGTTGATGTTGGGCTCGACGAAATCGAAGACATACGAACCATAGATGTCTATGGTATCGGTTCTGTAACTATCTACAGCACGGTAGAGCGGATCCAGAACATTGGGATTCGTCCTGTCTTCAAGTCCGCTTGGCGCACCGGTGCCCTTGCCGAAGTCGATGAAGCCCATCTGGTAGTCGTCAGTATCCCGAGTGAGCCAGGTATGATCGATGGTTGACTTGAACTTATCAAGGTTCTCGCGATTGGTTGTCTTGATGGTGACACTTACCATATTGATAAACCGCCAGCCTTCGAACAGCAGGATGCCGCGATCATGCTCCTCGTTACCCGCGTCAAGGTCATCGCGATAACGTATTATGAAACTGTGAGGTTCGATATTGTCGAACGGGTCGGCCAAAGACGGGTCAACGAACTCAACCATATTGCCGTCTACATAATTGTACCAGACGAAGATCTCCTGGCCGCGCACAGTGTAGTAGCGGTAGTAGCCATCATCGGTGCCGATCCCGGTACCGCTGCCGCCGTTGGGGTCGCCTTCCGCATGCGAGATATCGGGGTCGTAACGAATTTCGATCATCGGTGTGTTTGCGTTGATAATACCACCCGAGAACGACGGAACGTGCCAGTACCTGAAACGCAAATCGATGACATGGTCGGCCAGCGGCTGGCGGAAAGCATATGAATCGACGTTCATGTCCGGATTAGCAAACGATTCAACGGATATATCGGTGTTGAGGATATCATCCATGAATTCGGTCTCAGTGCTGCGCACGATCACAAATTCCTCATCCACCTGCACGCCGCCGGAAGGATCGAAGCGGTTGACGGGAATCCGGAAATCCTTTTCGTTCCCATCGAATTCATCAACATACATCTGCACTTTCGGCGGTGCGATCTGATGCTCGTAAGTGACACGCGTGCGCAATGCCTGGGGATTGTCCGCCGCACCGGAGTTACTGATATCCATCTGGAACTGCCTCAGGTCGAACGGCAGTGTCTCGGGGTCGTCGCCGAAGTATTGCGTATGTGAATAATAGGAATCGGTATTCAACATCAACTCGATACGGTTGGGGGCCAACGGCCTTATATCGTAAGGAGCGCCATCGGTCCTGAAATCTCCGTACTCATCACCATCACCGGTGGCGGCGCCATCGAAAGACAGGTCGATATATCCACCACCGGCAAGGTCGCCATCCGTGGTACGCCGGTATATCGGATATGCGTCATCGGTTGCAAAAGGATCGAACTGGTCGATGGAATTCTCATCACGGGGCAGCCCGCCGAAAACCGGGTCGTACGGTTCCTCAAGCCGCCTCGGGGCGATCTCAACAGCCTGCTTGATATCCTGGACGATAAACCTCATCGCGACACGCGCGTTCTGCTGTGCATTGGTGCGTTCGTCGCCGGTGCGCAGGGTCTGGAAAGTAGCCATCGCCACGCCAATGAATATCGAGAAGAATATCGCGGCGATTCCCATTGCCACCATCATTTCGACAATGGTGAAACCGCTTGAGTATCTTATTTTATACCTGTATAACATCTCATCTCACCTCTGGAAATCCCGTCGGCGCGCCTGTTCACCCGGGTACCAGGTACTAATCACTGCCTGCAATGTTTATCTGATCGGTGTACGCTGTGCCCTGGACATGCATTGCTCCGGTCAGTGCGGCTTTCACGGCCAACTCGAAGGGATTCATTACATCAGGGTCACCGTCACCGAGTGGACGCGGGAACTTAGGCGTTACATTCTGATACTTGTTCTTCTGTGCGCTTCGCTTGGCACCGTAGACGATGATCCAGTAGTTTTTGCATGAGCGCATGAACTGCTCGTTGGAGGGGTCTGTCTGTACCGGGTCAAGCGGGATATATGCGAAGTCGCCCTCGGGGAAATATTTCATCAGTTCACCCGCAGTGACCGCGTAATCCGGCACTGACTGATCTGCTCCCCACACGGTTCCCCGCCAGTCGCCAAGGTACCACATATCGAAGTCGCTCACGGCTGCGTAGTCAGAAGAACGCGGGAAGTTATAGTCACCCGCGGGGGCGGAATTGTACACGAAAGGATAAGAGAGATGGAAACCGAACGGGTCAAGCGGGTCAACGGGTGTGTCTTCGAATTCAATGCCCCAGATATTGAGCATCGGGATTTCCCTGTTGGTCAGACCCGCGACATTCTTGCGGAACGGATTCTGTGGGTAGTTCTCGATGAAACCACCGGCGCGAAGCCTGTCGGGCAACGCATCGGTGCCGCTGCCGTCACCAATCAAAGGGTCAACCTCAAAGTAAAACCCATCGAGGTAGGGATTGACCAGGGGGTCGTGTTCGACAAAGCCGCCGCCCATAACTCCACGCATTGTGTAGAGGTCAGGGTCACCGGTGTCGTCATAAAACGGGGAGAAGCCGTCATCATCACATTTCGGCAATGCGACTCCCGGGTATGCATTATTTTCCTGGTAGAACAGCTCGAGTGCCCGAACGATCTCACTCATCCCGGCCATAACTCTCGCTTCCTTGGCTCTTTCCCTCACGGGGCCCATGTTAGTGACCGCTAATGCTATGAGGATACCGAGTATGGTGATTACCACCATTAATTCGACCAAGGTAAAACCTTTTTGCCTTCTCATCAGATTCACCTCACGATGATAGGAACGATATAAATTTTTTCTTCAGCCCCCGTGGGCAAGTTATAATCCAACCCATCCCCCTAAACAGCAGTTAGAACCAATACCTGTCACCTAAGTAAGGCAACCCGTCGTTATCTTCGACACACGGGTCGTACTCATCCCCGCTCGTGATATCCGGCCTGACGACAATCGTGTCAAACGGATTAGCGAGCGGACTATCTATCCGGAAACGCCTTTGTGGCGGAACAAGCTGTACATTGGAGACGAACGAAAATATATCACCGGGGAACCAGATGACACCCGGGATCCGGTGGGTCGGTTCCCGGTTGAGAAGCTCCTCCTGCTTCGTAAGGAGGTAGTCATTCACGAATATCCTCTCGACACTTACGCGCCTCGCGCTTGCGAAGGTCTCCATGGGCATCTCTTCGGGGATGCCGTCACCATCAAGGTCTTCGTAGATCACTTCGCTTTCACCCGAGAGATAAAAGACAGTGATAATGACCTTCTTGCCGTAGAGGGGAGTCTTGTAATTCATCTTGAACGGGTCGGTCTCTTCAAGTCCGGTGCCCCGGTCGGTATACATGTCCAGGGCATCCTCGCCCCCAACACCGATGGTCAGGTTATTTATTCCCTTGACAAGGGGCAGGTCACGTTCAAGGCATAAGCTCAACGTGAGAAGCTGCTTGTTTGTGTAGCCGTCGTTTACACGCCGCTCCCAGAAGTAGAGCTGATCGACCCAGTCGTCATAAGCGTCGGGATGGTGCGGGTTGGCGAGACGCGGTGTCGGGTCGATGATTGTGGTCATCCTGGCGAAATTCTCGAATGTCTTCTCGCGATGGCGATAGTCGTTCAAATTTATTGCGGCACCGAGCTGGGTAAGGTGCTCCCTGTCCAACGTGAGGGAGAAATCGAGGATGGGCGCAACGGCTTCGTGACTTCGGTCCTGGAAGTTGTCCGTGTACCGCCACATGGTCTGGTCGAAGCTGTTGATGTACATCCCCTCGACGACCGTGTCATAGACGCCGTCACCGGCGATATCGAGCCCGTTGTACTGACCGCCGTCGTATGTATCCTGGTTCGGGTTGCCGATAAACCTGTCGATATCATCAACTATTCCGTCGCCGTTCAAATCGTCGTCGCATAAACCGTTGTAGTTCGGATCGATAAGCTGCCCGGTGTAGTTGTTGTAGAAATCACGATAGACCGGCGTGGGATAATCATCACCCCGGTCATCGCGAGTGGGGTCAAAATATGTTTCATCCCAGTCGGTATCGAGATTGTCGCGGTTGTTAAATGCTTCCTGTTCCGGCCTCGCGCTAAAAGTACTAAGATAGGAAGGTACCGGTCCGTGGAACGGGAAACCCGGCGCGAATATCGTGTTGGTGTAGTCGAGATCGGCGTAGTCAAGGGCCGAAACCAGTTCCATCCGCCCCCGTGCAAGCGCTATGGCCTGGGAATAGAGAGCGGCGTTCTGTATCGTTGACAGACTTTTCACATATAACGAAGCCAACGGGAGGATAACGATCATCATGAGCGTTATGGCCACCATCACCTCGATTAGTGTAAAACCTGAACTTGGGCGATATTTATGTTTCATAAAATGCTTCATGGCATGTTGCCTCGGATATTTTATTCTACGTCGTTCTTCTTAATCCAACATATGTTCCGCAAAAAGACCGCTACGCTGTTGAAAACCGGTTTAGAAATAAGTCATGCCCGGGCCGTCAAGATTTGCCGGTATATAATTCTCCACCTTGATGCGCCCTGTGGCATGGTTGATAAGCACCCTCCGGCCGAAGCTCTCACTGATGGAATTCTCAAACTCCAGGGTTTGGTAAGGCGAGTTGCCATCGAAGAGCCCGGTGAAATTACCTCCGCCCGGATAGGTGTATAAATTATGCGCGGCGGGGTTTACATTGCCTCGTACCTGGAGAAATATCTCCGTTATACCGAGTTCCCCGCCCTGCAGGTCTCTTATTTCATCGGCGAGACCGGGACTTACCTGGTCGAACGACCAGCTCGACCCGACGGTGCCGTCCGGGAAGAATACCATGAACAGAAGCGGCCCGCGGCTGAGGATATTCACGTTGGGAGTCCAGGTCGGACGTGTGAAGATATCGGTTTCATCGGGATCCCCCCAGCTCAGGGGATCCATACGGAGGTCAATATCGAACGGGAACACCGACTGGTCCGCCACGTAGCTGTCATTTTCAAAATCCCTGTAAATATCCACCAGCACTCCAGCCTGCACATCGAAAAGGAGTCTCGGTGCATGTGTGTGGATCGGCAGGTTATCGGGATGCAGCGGGTTCAACAGGATATCCGGGTCGTCAACGACACCATCAAGGATATCCGCATCCTCTCCATCGGTGAAATCGTCGCCGTCGTTATCCCAGTCGCCGTTAAGCCTGTCGGGATCCGCGTAGGCATACCAGCCCGACTGTCCCCAGATGCGGTACATATCGAGTTCAGGGATGAATTCCATGTAGTATTTCTCGTTATCCCTGATAGCCTGCAGGCGGGTGAAACGAACCATCTGTCCGATCTTGTTCGCCTGGGCTCCGAGCAGCCTCATCGGACGGGTACGCAGATAGTTAGGAATGGTGAGCGACAGGAGGATAGCAAGAATCGTCACCACCACGAGTACCTCGATGAGGGTGAAACCTGATTTATTCAGTTTGAGTCCTTTTCGTCTTGGTAACATCATTAATGGACTCCTTGTCATGCTTAATCCCCCTGGTTCTCCGGTAATTCATTCATGTCGCTCAGGAAAACTCTGACTCATCTCAACAATATGCAAAATCAAATCGTCCTTCTTACAAATCGGTGGCAATTGGCTGAATAGCCTGTGAGGTCCCCGTTTCAACTTTTAGACCCCACTAATTGCCAAAAGGTTCTATTTTTTCTGAAATTATTTGACAATTTCTCTGATTTTCCTCTATAGAAGATTCACGATGGTGGTGGGGAGAATCGGAGTAACCTGATTATACCACAATAACATCTCCCGATATGCACCATTTCTTGCCTCCATCGTATCCTCCACAAGACCCTGCCGTTATTTCGAACCATCATCCGCCTCATCCCAACCATAGAGACAGGAGATTGGGACCCCAGAGGAATGCCACCATTCCACCGATGCAGAGATAGGGGCCGAACGGTATCAATGAACGCATCCCGGCAACCTTGAGGATCACAAGGATGATCCCGAACACACCCCCGGCAACAAATCCCACGAAGAGTGCCGGTCCGATCATCTTCAAGCCCACGAAAGCCCCGATCATCGCCGCCAACTTCACATCACCCAAACCCATCGCCGCGAACTTGTAGATAAGGTAACCGATGAGGAAGATGATGAAGATAACCAGGCCGCCTGTCAGCATCCCGAGAAACGATTGTATGAATCCATCAAGCGCCGGTGATAATTCAAAGATATTCACCTTTACGGGAAAGACATCCTTGTAGTTGGGCAGCAGGAACGGGCTTAATGCGAGTCCGATCACTATCCCCGGCACCGTAAGGCTGTTCGGCAGCAACTGGTGATCGATGTCGATCGTGGCAAGTATGAGCAGGAACGTCGCGAACAAGTAGGCCTTGAACAGGAAAATCGCAGTGCCAACATTTTCAAAGTTCACCATAACCCGGTTCAGGTCTTCCAATCTTTCAACCGGCAGGTACGGGGCATAAAGGAACCGGTACATTATCCCCGCGTACATCAGGCCGCTTATCAGCTCAATCACGGGATACTTTATGGATATAGACCCTTTGCAAAAACGACAATGCCCTCTCAGTGCAAGCCAGGAAATTATCGGTATATTGTCGTACCAGGGAATCTCATTCCTGCAGCGAGGACAATGTGACGGTGGCGACCAGATCGACCGAAAATACACCAGCCGATATATCACCACATTGCTCAAGGAACCGATAACCAAGCCAACGATGAAAGCCACGATCAACGGAATCAGGAACACGATAACAATCGGAGCTTTCTCGATCAGGGTTATGTCGGCGGCCAGAAGCGAATAATCCATAACGTGTGAGCCTTCTGCTGCTAACATTACCTACCTTTATAAATCAATGTTCATTCGAACTGATTATTAACCTCCGCCTTCGCTGGACCCGTAGTATGTCTGTGTAATCTGCGCGTCGTACTCGGTGGTTTTCCGCTCAAGCAGTTTGAAGTCGTGCTGGCTCGTCGCCGCGCGCAACGCGGTCTGATAGGTGATCTTGCCCGCGCGATAGAGCATCAGCAGGTACTGGTCGAAGGTACGCATCCCGTCGGTTTCACCCTTCTCCATAACTTCCCTGATAAGGTACGTCTCATCGGGATTGAGAACATAATCTCGTATACGTCCGGTCGCGATCATCGACTCGATTGCCGGGATACGTCCGCCGCCGACCATGGGCAGCAGGCGCATCGAGAAAACCGAGTGAAGCGTTTCAGCCAACATGATCCTCGCCTGTTTCTGCATATCGGACGGGTAGTAGTCGAGTACTCGGTTGATGGTTGAGACGACATCGGTGGTATGCAGGGTGGTCATGACAAGGTGGCCGGTGATCGCCGCGGTGAACGTGGTCTGAACCGTTTCACGGTCGCGCATCTCACCAACGAGTATGACATCCGGGTCCTCGCGCATCGCTGCACGCAGGGCGATAATGAAACTGTCGGTATCGATACCGACTTCGCGCTGGTTGATGATACAGCGGTTGTCGAAGTGGAAGTACTCAACCGGGTCTTCGATGGTGATAATGTGCGCGTCACGGCTCTTGTTGACGTGGTCGGTCATCGCTGCGAGGGTGGTCGTCTTACCGG
>CBDVBS010000018.1:0-17164 GCA_965372275.1 uncultured bacterium
CGGGGGGGCCCGCGGCGCCCCCCCCCCCCCCCCCCGAGTAGGAGTTCCGTTGATTCTTTTAATTCATATTGATCACCTACAACCATCGAAGACTCGGTTGTAGGCGCCACCCGGAGGTATAGGTAGTTAGTGAGAAGACACGGGTAAGCTCGAAGACTCGCTTATCCGTGGCACCATGCGAGGGGATTAATGGCGAGCTCAATCCAGCAGATGTATATTCCCAGTATGTATTCTCTTCAATCCCGCCTTACGTGCCTCTTCTAATGCTGCCGAAGCATGTTCGGTCGATGTAGGCGGCAGGTCGGTCATCTTGAAATCCGGATGAAACGCCAACAGTGAATACGGAATAGTCGGATCGATCTCAGCAATGAACCGAGCAATCGCGCCTACCTCCTCCGCGTCGATATATCCCGGCACCAGCAGGGTGCTTGCTATCACCAGTGGAGGGTCGGGCCGTTCGGGAATACGTTGGCACGCGCGTTCGAAATTCGCGAGTGTACGACTGTTCGATATTCCGCATAGAGCCTCGTGTATATTCTCATCGAATGCTTTAAGGTCGAACTTGATGCATCCCCCGCTCTCAAGCGACTGCCCCACCATCTCGTCAAGCATGGTCGGACGCACCGAGCCGTTCGTCTCCCAGCAGATACGCAGGATACGGTCGGGGTTGTTACGTCGCGCCGTGCGTGAAACCTCAAGTGCGTGACCCGCCTGGGGTCCGGGGTCGCCGCCGAAGTAGCATATGCAGGCGGTTCGCTTGTCAACCGCGTGCGCGATGCCGCCGGGTGATACGCCGCCTGCAAGCATGCTCAGGTTGCGGTAACTCCAGTTCTGGCAGAAGAGGCAATCGAAAGAACAGGCCTCGTAGAACACCGCTAAATTCTTGTAGCCGGTTTCCGGACCCTTGCTGTAGCTGTGTTCGGGATATCCGCATTCACTTCCGCCGGGACATACCCAGCCGGCGACGCAGTTCGTTGGAAGCTTGTCATGATATGCCTGCACCCGCGCGCGCGTCTCGTCGCCGCCCTCGAGTTTCAGGCCGGTGTTCTTACGCACACCGCAGTAGCCAAGTTTGTTGAGGCCGATACGGCAGGTGCGTACGCACAGATCACACACCTTGCCCATGTTGTCGTTTGGAGTTTCGGTGGGTAATCCGAATTCAACCCTCGCGCGCCGATGCTTTTCCATCGCTGTATCGAGAGCCTTCTCGTCTCCAGCTCTCAGGCATGCGACACACGCGCCGATCGCATCCGATATCAGCTCCGACTCCGCTCCGCATGCAACGCAAGTTCCCATGATTCTAAAGGGGATTATATCTTATAATGTGATGGAAGCTAATCCCTACATCTTCTGAATCTATGGCTACTTGGTTTTATCAAATTCCTCGCGGGTTATGCCTGCCTGCTTCAGTATCCTGCGAAGCAGTGCATCGTCGATATCCCCAGTTCCGTGAGGGTTGGGAACCGCCAATCGTTGCTTGCCCTTTATCATGATCAGATGGCGACCACCGGATTCCGGACCGGAAAATCCGAGTCGGCGAAGGCGCCGGATAAACTCGCGTCTACTAATCGGCAACTGCTTCGGCCTCGGGGGTTTTATTCAAATCGATGTCATCAAGAACGGGAATTTCATGCCCGTGTCGCAATCCTACAACAAGCCAGTCTTCAAGGACTTCACGTAATAACTCGCGGCATTGCTCCAGCGTCTCCGCCTCAGCCCAGACGCCCTGGATCCCTGGGATCTCCCCCCAATACTTCCCGTTCTCCATTATTTCATAATGGGCCTTACGCAACGCGCATTGAATATATTCTGTAAGCACTTGCCTGCCCTCCATACCGGGCTATCCCGACCGGGTTTGCGGATTGGCCCAGACTGTTATTACTCCCTTCACCATTATACCACCACAATTTCACCTGCCATGCCTGACTCTCACTGTCTCCCACGCCGTTGCGTTTCCAGCTCTCAAGCATGCAACACAAGCACCAATGATTCTAAATGGGATTGTATCTTAAAATGTGGAGGAAAATAAAAGAAGCACTTACCAAACCTTGTATATTCGCAAACCACCTGTACTGTCGGCCAAATAGACGTAATCACCGGATATCGCAACACCCCGCGCGTTACCCTTCACCTCCACTATTTCCACAAGCGAGGCGGCTTCGGGAGGGTCGACATCCGCGATTCCCAGTCCATAATCAAGCGCGTAAAATGCGTATCCCCCGGATACCGCTACATCGCCTCCACTAGGATGATAAGGCGGTACGTAACTGACAATTTCCGGCGATAGCGGCTCATGGATATCGATGATGTAATATAGGCTGTAACCAGGAGGACCCACGGTGTAAACATAATTGCCTGAAAGGACTATCGAACCACCGGGCGTGACACCTAATATTTCCGCTGCCACATGAGCCGATTCAA
This sequence comes from uncultured bacterium, assembly GCA_965372275.1. Classification (GTDB taxonomy): domain Bacteria; phylum JAJVIF01; class JAJVIF01; order JAPKYR01; family CAZSPL01; genus CBDVBS01. The sequence goes on from CBDVBS010000018.1 coordinate 2,422, forward strand.
TCGGTTCGATATCAATTACGGATAATGTCCCGCCGATGCAGAAAGCGTACTCACCGGAGATCACAAGGTCGTAGACTGCCTTTCCGTAAACCTCATCAAACATTCCGACAACGGCCGCCGTCTCCAACGGATCAATGTCTACGATGTACACGCCGTTGTACGGATCAGCCACCAGTGCGTAACCGCCGTACAGCTTGACGTTGGAGGGCCTGCCCAAATCCGGCATTTCTATCGCTGCTACGATTTCGCTTTCCCCGCTGAGGTCGATATCCACAATGTACAGATAACCTACGGGACATATCATAGAGTCATATATATATCCGCATACATATGCATATCCGTCATCTCCAAGCGTGATCCCGGTGCAACTGTATGGGAATTCAACCGTGACGACTATATTGGCTTCCTCCGGGGGGTCGATGTCAACAATCTGCAGGTTGCCGCCCGTCCCGACTGATACCACGTAAGCATACCCGTCCGATATGGCAAGCTCCATTGCATAACCGATGGATTCGTGAAGACCGGCAACATGCGTCATCTCAGGTGTCGATATGTCGATGATCCATATTTTCGAATATTCCGTAACAACATACGCGTACTCCCCGTACAGGCATAAGTCCATTACGCGGCATTCAAGATCAATTTCCTTGACGATAAACGGCGCTGTCGGGTTGGAAACATCAATTACAGTGAAGTTGTAACCGAAACCGGTTGAAACATAAGCATAATCATTCTGCACTATGATCTCGGTTGCGTATTGAGGTGTATCGATCACCCCAACAGTTTCCGCTTCGGCGGGTTCCGAAATGTCCATAACGTAAAAACCCTCGCTGCAAACGTAATACGCATAATCACCGGATACATCGACATCGCGTCCATATTTGGGTGTTTCCACGAACCCGATTTCAGCCGGCTCAGACGGGTTCGAGATATCGTAAATCCTTAATCCGTTAGTTAACGCGATATAGGCAGTGTTATCTTGTATATCAATATCTTCGCCATGAAATATCCCGCTCGCTATCACATATGCCGATTCCGGGGTCGATATATCTATCACGCACGAATAAGGAGAGCATGTAGTAACATAGAGCAGGTCACCTGATATTTCCATGTCATAATAATGTTTGGCGACATCTTCGAGAGTATTGACACTCACGGGCGATTCAGGTGCCGACACATCAAAAATCTCGACATCAACTTCATCACCTTTTATATGTTCTTCAACTACATAGGCGTAACCCGAGGATACTGCGACCTGTATGGCGTCTTCCTGTGTCTCAGCATTGCTTACGAGAGCGGGATTTAACGGATCCGTGATGTCGAATATATACAGCCCGTTTACATCAGCGGCAACATACATAAGGCTGCCGTCAATGAAAATATCATTGGGGCAGAAATTAAGCCCGGCCGGTGTTACATCGGTCAGGTCGGGGAGTGGGGATTCTGAAACCGTGATGGTCACGTACTGATATAACGATTGCACGCCCGGGTTCTCCGAAATTGCTTCGAGGAGAACCGGATACTCACCCGGACTGTGCAAGTCATGGTTATAGACATATGTCTTCCATGTATTACCGCCGGTGTTCGTGAGGTTTTCCGCCGGGTCATCCGTGAACTCTTCGCTGTACAGGATCACCTCGGTGACGTCATCCTGCCAGTCGAGGACATCAATATAGATATCGGTGCCATAATACTGGATTTCATATATCTCGTTCTCCTGAAGGAAATTTTCGATGGCGTAGGGCTCCTTACAATTCCCCGGCCACGATGCATCAACAGCAAAAGTGATCTGATTCCAGTTTGGTGGAATGGGAATATAGATTTGATAATTTCCAGTGTGCTCAGCGTCTGGAATAAAAATTCGATTCGCCTCTGTCTTCGCGAATGCTTTGAACGGGTTGATATCATCCCCACCGGGCATCTCCCACAGATCGGTCCAGGCATCAGCATTTTCCAGAAGGTGCCCGTAATCGTTGGTGTAGAGGATGCCGCGTACATCGTATCCCGATAATTGTGTCGGATTGCGTAGCGTCACATCGGCATCAAGAAGCCCTCCCACCGGGTCATAGGAGTTAACGGATATCTTCAGGCAATCCTCACAATTCGGCGGCAGCAGCCAGTCGGTGATGTTGAAGTGGGCAAGCGCATTACGGGTGGGCGTGATGGCGATTTCGCTGGTTACCGGGTTAAAACCTACTTCCCAGATTCCCCATAGCATACGGTTTGAACCGGGTGCATCAGCGTCACTCGATAAATCAGGCGCATCAGCAGGTTCCGCCGGGTTCATGCCGGAACCGGAGCAACCGAGTACCATCGAAGTTGCTAACAAAAGCATCAATAATGCGGGACGAGTTTTGGGCATCTGTCGACCTCGCTAAAGTTTTGAGGAGTATTTTAAAGATTCCGCTGAAATGGATCCTTCCGTGCACCTATAAATACCATGAGGATTAGAGAAAATCAAACTGTACATAATTCCGGTTGCTCAGCGAATTCACTGCCAATAAATGTAACCCGTGAATCCCATTTCGTGGGTTACTTCCAATCACCACAGTTCAAAGATCCGGAGGCCGCCGTTATAGTCCGACACATAAACATAATCCCCTGAAACCGCCACATCGCGTGCTTCACCGGGCGTATCGATTGTATCAACCACGTGAGCCGATTCCGGCGGATCGATATCAATTACCCACAGACCATCGTCAAGGTTCGAGTAAAACGCATAACCGCCGGAGAGTGTCACTCGCATGATGTCAGGGAAAGAGCAGCTGGGAATGTCAACGGTATTCACGTATGACGCCGATTCAATCGGTGAAACATCGAATACGTGCAAACCGGCGTACCAGTCGGCAACGAATGCGTAACCGTTTGAAACTCCCACATCATACGCGATATTCTCTCCCGGGGCCTGGACCTGGTTCGTGATAAATGCCTCATCGGGTGATGATATATCCACAATTAGCAGGCCCTCGGAATACACCGCAACATAGGCATAATCGTCGTGTATATCTATGCCCTTTGCGCGATCGAGTGTTTCAACCACCTTTACTTCGTGCGCCGACTCAGGCGGGTCAACATCAAAGATCAAGAGCTCGGCATTGTTCCGACACATATAGGCGTACCCGTCCGATACCGCAATCCTTTTCCCGATGCTGTAGGAACCATCCCAGATTTCGTTTATCAAAATTGGTGATTCCACGGATGAGACATCAAAGATGAATAACTTCCCCCACGATTCCACGATGTATGCATAGTCTCCGCATACCCACACGTCACTCCCCGTTGAATACTCAGGGACGACATTCACCACTTCAGGGATTTCCGGCGATGATATATCACTGATCCTCAATCCCATCCAGTTGTCAACTGAATACGCGTAATCCCCTGAAATTTTCAGGCTGCTTGAATACACGTGCGTCTCTATGGTGTTGACTATGAAGCCCGTACTGAGAGGATTTAAATCGATCACCGCTAATCCATCAACCCAATTTGCCGCATAGGCATAACTTCCGGATACCGCAACCGCCCGGGGTTGTTGCGAGAGATAAACGGTCGCAATCTGCTTGGCTTCCTCCGGCGGGTCAACGTCCATAATCCCCACACCATGTGAAGCGGATGGGATATACAGATACCCATCGGAATACGTTAACCCGTATGGGTTTAAGTTTGTCCAGACCTTGTTTACCTGTTCAGGAGAAGTCGGTGTCGAGATATCGATTATCCATGCTGTGTGCCCGGTCACAAAGTAGGCATAACCATCGGCTAATGCGATGTTATCAATATTTGTCCCTATCATCCCAGTGTCAAATTGGGCGGCGAGATAAGCCGAACCAGGCTCGCTGATATCGATGATATTCATGCTGTTAAGACAACCGACATAAGCATAATTCCCCGATACTGCAACAACATTCGGATAGTATGTTGTCTCAACTTTCGTGACGAAATGTGCCGATTCAGGTGGATCTATGTCATAGACATCCAAGCCACTAAAGCCGGATAATTTGTTTACTATATACGCATGGCTGGCCGAAACAGCGATATCCAGCGTCCCATTCGAAATTTCGATGCTGTTCAGGATGTATGCCGTGTCATACGGGTCAATATCGATTATGTCTAATTTATACGGGGAGTTGTTCAGAACGTAAGCAAGCCCGTCCGATAAAACCAGATCGTGGCAATATCCGGAAGTAGCGACAGTCTTGACTGAAAATTCCGCCCCCGGTGTTGAGATGTCAATAATATTCAGACCGGCGTAATTATCCGCCACGATTGCAAGGTCATTGAGCAATACCACATCACGCGCTACGTCATTGGTTGCCACGGCGTTTATTTGCTGAGCCGATTCGGGAGATGAGATATCCATCACCGCCAATCCGGCCCATTCATCGGCAACATATGCATAATTGCCGCTAACGGCGACATCAGAAGTTTCACCGGGCGTATGCACTGAGTTAACAAGGTGCCCTGTCCCATCAGGATTCATTCTGAGCACATGCATTTTATTATTCGTGGAATCCGTGGCGTACATATATCCACCCGACAGGGTGAGGTTCTTGCAACGCGGCGCGTAGAATGAAGTAACCTTATATGCCGATTCAGGGTCGCTTATATCCACGAGCTGGATTTGGCCGGAGTAGCCGGAGACATAAAGTGAATCACCCGATACCAAAAGATCATCTGCATAGCTGGAAAACGTGAGGGTGAGCACTATATATGCATCAGCGGGGGATGAAATGTCCACCACTGAAACGCAACCCGAGGAAGACGAGCTGCAAGCCACATAGGCATAATCTCCTGAAACAGCCACATCATTCGCGTAGGCGGGCGTGGCAACACTACAAATGTATTGCGGTGAATCGGGCTGGGATACATTATAGATTTCCAGGAATTTTAGTCCACGGGTTACGTGGGCATACCCCCCGGACACGGCGATACCCTCTACTTCTGTATCGCTATATATTGCGCTTACGATATATGCCGATTCCAGCGGATCGATATCGATTATCTGAATATATTCCGGACCGCTCACATAAGCATAACCATTGTCAACCTCGATTTTACCGCCATCTTCAATGTCAACCCAGTTGAACCATTCGGGATTTACGGGATCGGAGATGTCATAAATATGAAAGCCGCATATTCCTCCTGCTGTGTAAAGATAATTACCGTCGATGCATACCCCTTCAGGAAAAGTGTTGAAATGCGGCGGCGTGACATCCGTCATGCCGGAGTAAACAAAATCGGTGATCGTAATAGTGACGTACTGATAAAGCAGGTTTTCGCCGGTGTTTGATGATCTTGCGTGAAGAAGACACACATACTCACCCACGCCAAGACCGGCGGTGTTTACTACTTCCACCTCCCAGGTGTTCCCGATTGTATTCGCGAGTTCTATGGAATCCTCGCCGGTAAGTTCCGGTGCTAACAGGAGAACCTCGGTAACATCATTCTGCCAATCGAGCACGTCGATTTCAATTTTCGCCTTCGCGCCCACCCAGCCGTATAACTGCTCCTGGTGGAAATTCTCAAAGGCGTACGGTTCATTGCAATTGACGGGCCAAGATGCGTCCACCGCGAACCTTACGAGCGTCCACTCCGGCGGTGGCGGGATATGTATGAGGTAATTTTGTGTATGCTCCTTATTCGGGAAGAAAATGCGATGTGTCATCCCTTTTGCATATGCCTTGAACGGATTAATCTCCTCACCGCCGGGAATATCGAACACCGGGGTCCAACCGTCGGCGTTTTCGATCACATATCCCTCATCGTTCGTGAACAAAATCCCCCTCACATCAAACCCGGCGAGCTGCGTGGGATTGCGCAGGGTCACATCGACATCAAGAAGCCCTCCCACCGGGTCGTATGAGTTTACCTGGATCTTCAGGCAATCCTCGCAATCCGGCGGTAGCAGCCAGTCGGTGATATCGAAGTGAGCGAGCGCATAACGGGCGGAGGTGATGCTGATTTCCCGGTTAACTGCATCGAAACTGATATCCCATATCCCCCATAGCACCCGATCGGAGCCGGATGTTTCCGCCATGGTTAGTAATCCAGATGCATCAGGCGGCTCCACGGGATTCATGCCTGATCCTGAGCAGCCTGGTGCAGCAATGATCACCAGCAGCAGAATTACTAAAGCAAAAGTAGCTTTATACATTTAACGACCTCGCTAAAACTATGGGAGTGTTGAGCACAATCGGCAAGTGGGCTTTCCTACATATAATACATACCATCCACGGCGGTAAAAATCAAATTTATGCGGGAATTCTGCGCACGGTTCTCGCATGTGGGGAGCTATGGCATCACCACAAATCAACGATCCTCAATCCACCCGGGCTGCCCGCGATGTATGCATATCCGCCTGATAAGGTAATGTCAATTACGATTCCGGGTATTTCAAGGATGTAAAATGAATACGCATCCCCGGGAGGATCGATGTCAAAAATCTCCATTCCGTAATAGGAATTGGTGGTGTATGCATAACCACCTGATACTGCAATGTCCCTTGGCGTGGCCGTGGAGATAACCGTGTTTACAATCGATGCTGATCCCGGCGGATCAATATCCATGATCAGAAATCCGGATTCGTTATTACCGACGTATGCGTATCCCCCGGAAACAAAAATGCCTTCGGAGTGACCGGGAATCTCCACCAGTTTTATTACCGTTGCCGATTCCGGGGGATCGATATCGACAATCTGTAAACCGGTCCCTCCCCCGGTGATATATGCATAATCACCGTCTATTGCCACCTCGATTGCCCAGCCGGAAATTTCCACAGAGTTTACGATATGTGCCGATGAGACCGGATCGATATCAATAACCTGGAGGCCGGGCTCATCGTCCGCGACATAAGCATATCCCCCGGCAATAGCGGATGCATACGCGCAACCGGGAGTGTCAACGGTAATCACGTTGACCGGTGCCGAAGGCTGACTGATATCTAAAATCCTGAGTCCGGATGCTCCGACAGCAATGTATGCAAAATCTCCGGATATAACCACATCTCCCGCCCAGTCCGGCGTAGTAGTGAAATTAATGATATCAGCAGATTCCGGTGGCAGAAGGCTGATGATGTTGATTCCGGAGTACCCGTTGGCCGCGTAGGCATAATCCCCCATTATGTCCACCGCAGTAGCAAAACCCGGTGTTCTGACTGCGCCCGCAATAAATGCCGTTTCAACGGGTGTGATATCGATCACCTGGATACCTGATCCAGCTTCCGTGACAAAGGCGTAACCACCCGCCAAGGAAATCCCCCCGGCATTATCCGGTGTGTTGACAGTGTTGATGATGCTTGCCGAATCCGGTGGACTCACATCGACCATATCCAAACCAGCGATACCGCATACCACGTAAGCAATGTCATCGGCAAAAACAACATCTGATGCCGAACCGGTTGTAGTGACGGTCTTTACAATATCCGATGCGCCCGGGGGATCGATATCCATGATTTGAAGACCCTTCCAGTTATCGGCCACATATGCATATCCACCGCTAACACAAACACCTGAGACAAAACCGGGTGTGTCGACTGTTTTAATAACAGCGGCACTCTCCGGCGGGCTGATGTCGATTATCTGCAGGCCGGTCATGCCATCCGCTACGTACGCGTACCCGCCGGATACCGCAACATTTTTCGCATCACCATCGGTATCCACGGTATTGACGACCGAGGCGGTTTCCGGTGGTGTGATGTCAATTATATCGAGTCCGGAGTATCCGATCGCGACACAGGCAAAATCACCGCTGACCTTTATGTCATACGCTCCCCCTGATGTCGCTACGGTATTTACTATGCCTGCCGACCCGGGCGGCTCTATGTCGATTATCTGCAATCCCGCTCCGCCATCCGCTACATACGCATAACCGTTCTGAACCGCAACACCATATGCGGCACTTTCCGTTTCAACCCGGTTCACCCACGCTGGATTTGCGGGGTCGGATATGTCAAAAATGTGAAGGCCGTTTACATTACCCGCGATGTATGCATAGTTACCGTTGATTGCCACATCCTCCGGCGCGAAATTCAGCCAGGGAGGCGTTACATCGATCGGATTGTCCGGCAGGCCCGCTATTTCAATGGTGACAAGATCGTACAATGCCAACTCGCCGGAATTACCGGATTTAGCGGTGATCATAGTCTCATATTCCCCGGGTTCGACTCCTTCATTATTAACGAGATTTAACTGCCAGGAATTTCCCCCGTGTGTACCATTTCGCTTGAGTCCTCCCCGGTAATCTGGGGCGCTTCAATTGTGACTTCGCTGACATCATCCTGCCAGTCGAGGACATCGACAGAAACATTCCCCGAAGATCCCGACGTGGTGTGAATACTCTCCTGGAAGAAATTGAAGATCCCATACGGCTCCTTGCAGTTTCCCGGCCACGATACATCGACCGCAAATGTTATCGCGGCGTAATGTGGTGGTATCGGGATATAAACCGCGTAAGTTTCGATATGCTCCGCATGGCTTTCGAACACTCGATTGACCGAGCCTTTGGCGAACGCCTTGAACGGGTTGATATTTTCAGCACCGGGGACATCCCACAGGTTGGTCCAGCCATCGGCATTCCTTAATTCATGACCGTAATCATCAGTGAATAGAATTCCCCTCACATCATAACCGGTAGCGGGGAATGAATTACGCAGCAGGACATCGGCCTGGAGGATACGTGTCAGCGGATCGAAAGATTGCACCGAGATCTCAAGACAGTCATCGCAGTATGGTGGGAGAACCATGTTCGTAATATTGAAGTGTGCTCCAATCTCGCGAACAGGATTGATCGAAATGCTCTTCTTGGACGCATCAAACCGGATCTCCCAGATGCCCCACAAGATTCTTTGAGTAACATTGCCCGGATTCCGTCCATCATCGTATTCAGGAATGGTTGTCTGACTGCCAGTCCCTGAACATCCCAGCACGATGAATATCAGCGGCAGAATTATGGCAAGGCAATATCTACGGATGAACATCAGTCAGCTCCGGCCATTGTTCGTACATCTACTTAGATGAGAAATAATCTGAATTTATGGGATATCTTAATCCAATTTAAAGGAATCTAATGCCTGAAATGTCGCTCGCCCGTGAACATCATGGCCACACCGAGCTTGTTGGCGGCAACGATTGAGTCCTTGTCCTTGATGGAACCGCCGGGTTGAATGATCGCGGTGATACCCGCTTCCGCCGCTACTTCGACATTATCCGGGAATGGGAAGAACGCGTCTGACGCCATGCATCCGCCCTTAGCGGCATCCCCGGACTTCCTCGCGGCGATGCGTACCGCATCCACGCGGCTCGGCTGACCCATGCCGATGCCAAGGATTTCATTTGTGTTGGCAAAGACAATCGCGTTCGACTTCACATGCTTCACGACTTTCCATGCCATCGCGAGTCCCTTCATCTCATCCTCGGACGGCTTCCGCTCGGTGACACATTCCCAATCCAACGATTCAGGTGTCGGGTAATCACGAGCCTGCACGAGTACCCCAAGCTGAAGGTCCTTCAATTCAAGCGCCTTACGACCGTAACCGGCCTTCACGAACGGCGTGGTCATGATCCGCCAGTTCTTTTTCTTCTTGAAACGCTTCAGGGCTTCTTTAGAAAAGGACGGTGCAACGACGATCTCGTAGAATCCCGCGCATATCTCATCCGCTGCGGGTTCATCCACTTCGACATTGAATGCGATAACTCCGCCGAACGCGCTCAACGCATCTCCATCGCGTGCATGGATGAACAGTTCCTTCGCATTGCCGCCAACCGCCAAGCCAACAGGGTTGGTGTGCTTGACCACGAGGCAGGCTCTCTCGCCCTCGAATTCGTTCAGAAGTCCCAGGGCTCCATCCATGTCCAGGAAATTGTTGAAACTGAGTTCCTTGCCCTGGTGTATCTCGCACGAATCAATGAATGATGTCAGATCGGAACGCCTCTCATACAACGCCGCCGACTGATGCGGATTCTCGCCATAACGTAAACCACGTTTGAAATTCATCCTGCCGAGCATCACTTCGGGGAATCCCTGCCGCTTCTCGATCTTCGACGAAAACCAGTCGGTTATCGCTACATCATATGCCGCGGTCTGCTCAAACGCTTTCCTCGCCAATTCAGTATGTAATTGCATCGGGATTTTCTCGGTCGCCAGTGCGTCCATCACTCGCTGATAATCGGCGGGGTCGGATACGACGAGAACATCCTGGAAATTCTTCGCCGCCGCACGAAGAAGGCTCGGCCCCCCGATGTCGATATTCTCCAGCACCATCTCCGCTGTCGAATTCGGATCCGCAGCGACTTTCTCGAACGGATACAGGTTGACCACTACAAGATCGATCGTGCCTATGCCGAGTTCTTCCAGGGCTTTCATATGCGCTTCGTTCCCGCGCTTGGCAAGTATCCCGCCATGTATTCGCGGGTGCATGGTTTTCACGCGCCCATCCAGGATTTCCGGATGTTCGGTGATATCCTCAACGCTGATCACGCTGACGCCGTTTTCCTTGAGGTGCTTGTATGTCCCTCCGGATGAGATCACGATAGTGCCCGACCGGCATAAGTACTGGGCAAACGGAACGATGCCTTCCTTGTCATATACGGAAATCAAAGCTCTCTCGATGGTCTTTACCGGCATCATGCACCTCGTTAGTTCGTTATGTTTTTCGCGCCGAAGTGTCGGGCATCCGACGGGTCTGTTATAATTATTATAATAAATAAACAAACCCGTGGGTTTTGAATCATAGCTGAGATTTGATGATAAACACAAGGCAAAAGCGGGATTTCTGAGAGGCAAAACGGCAAAAATCTGCTTTGGGCAAGGAAGAAAAAGACATAAAACTATCCATCATCATCGTGAATTTCCGCACGCCGGAATTGACCCGGGAAGCCGCATCCAGCGCGTTGGCATCCGGAGCCTCCAGCGGTATGGAGATAATCATCGTCGACAACCTCTCGGGTGATAACTCCGTCGAATACTTGGCCGACGCATTCAAGGACGAACCCCGTGTTCGGATCATAGCATCGGATGACAATCTCGGATTCGCGGGCGGGAATAATATCGGCTTGAAACATGTGTCCGGCGAAATAGTCCTCTTCCTGAATCCCGATACAATCGTCGAGCCCGGCGCGCTCAATCACTTGATGAATACGCTCCTCTCGGATGACGACATAGGCGCAGTCGGTGGATTGCTTACAAATGCCGAGGGCAGCCCGGTGACATCCTACGGCTTCTTCCCGACGCCGTGGAGCATGATAACCACCTCGTTCCTGCCGGGACGATTCCTCGGCAAAGCCCGCAAAGCGCTTGGGGTCATTCCCCCGGAAGACGAGACCGCCCCGTACGAAGTGGACTACATCTGCGGTGCCGACCTGATGGTGCGGCGAAGCATCCTCGACGACACCGGCGGGATGGATGACGGCTACTTCATGTACTTCGAGGAGACCGACTTGTGCCGCCGCATCCGGGGAAAGGGATTCCGCATTCTCTATGAGCCCCGCGCGCGAATCGCCCACCTGGAAGGCGGATCGTTTGGCAGCAAGCTGGTGAAGCGCCGGATGATCTTTATGAAGAGCAGCGTACGGTTTTTCCGCAAAAATGGCTACTCCGGCTTCTTCATCGGACTCTATCATTTCATGACATTTCTCTCGTCGCTCATAAAACTCTGCTACTTCTGGCTCAAGTATGCCTTTCTCCCGGCAAAACGCGAGCAGACAAAGAAGCATATTGCATGGAATGGGTTTATCATTCCCTATTATCTGGGCATCGGACGCAAAAGGTGGGAAATTTGACGAACATCGAGGAATATACGCTTGTCGCGGTTGACGGGCCACGCTGGTTCGGGTTGAGACAACGCCATCAGCACCTGATGGAAGGCCTGTCGCACCAGTTCGGCCGTACCCTCTACTTCGAACCATCGGCGAGTTATGTGCGCCTTCTTCTTAAACGGGATTTTCCCATCTCGGAATTATGGCAGCATTATCTCCCCCCAAATCAGCTCGGCGAGAAGCTTTGGCTCGTCAAGACACCGCCGGGACTTCCACACAGGTTGGGCCTCAAGAGGGTTAACCTGCCGAACAAACGACGTCTTGCCAAGAATATCCGCAAGCATGTGAAACCGGAAGAAAAAATCGTCCTCTGGGTTGGCGGTCCCAAAGCCGGAGACCTGATCGGTTTGATCGATCCCGCTCTCATCATCTACGACTGCTACGACGCATTCAGCACTTTCGCATGGGAAGCCCCGCACGCGGCTTATATCGACGAGTTGGAACGACGCCTTCTTATACGCAGCGATATAATCCTCACCACGAGCACCGGACTTATGGAGAAAGCAGGCAGGGAAGACCCGAGGGTGCATCTGGTGCGCAACGCCTGCGACTATGATCATTTCGCTTCCGATGTGGGGCCACCGGCGAATTTCAAGCCGGTCATTGATTTGCGAAAATTCAAAAAACCAATGATAGGATACGCGGGTGATATCGCCGAATGGCTCGACCAGGATTTAGTTAAGTTCCTCGCCGAAAGCCGTCCGGAATGGACATTCGTATTCTTCGGAGGGCCACCCAAGGTCGATATCAGTTCGATAAGTTCGCTGCCGAACGTGCATTTCCCCGGACGCGTGCCATATACCGACCTGCCATACTACCTTCACTACTTCGACTGCCTGCTGATACCGTTCATACTTAACGACCTGACCGAGGAGGTCAATCCTGTCAAGATGTATGAATACCTTGCCACCGGTATCCCGATAGTCAGTGCCGCGATGCCTGAAGTGGTGCGGCACGAGGATGTGGTGAACATCGGGCGGAGCCCGGAAGATTTCCTCGTCAAAATAGAAAACGCGATTGCCGGTGATAGTGAAGAACTCAAGGCAAAGCGCCGGGAAGTTGCCCAATCCAATTCATGGACCGGGCGTATCGAGAAGGTCGCCCAAATTATTGAGCAGGCGATCGCCTCACGTGACGACTAAGACCAATCCCACTAAAAAAGTATTGATAATGATCGGGTACCGCACCTTCAAGGTGCTTCTTACCCGTATCTATAAGCCTTGCACACTGAACAGGCCACAAGGTATCAGCTACCTTGTGAAGCAAGTAGCTGCTAACCTACGGTTGACAAAAATCCGGGTTAGAATCAGTTATCCAGTGCCCCCTGGTCAACCCAGCTCGATATAAGAGAAATATCATCCTCGCTAAGGTAGGGGGGGCCGGTTTTTGGCATGCGATCACCTGAGCCAAGGAAAGGAAGATATTGATGCCCTCCCGTTATTTTTGCAATTAAATAGGAGTCAATAGATCCTTCCGGGATGATGCGTTTATATGATGATTGCACCGAATCAACATTAACGGTATTCGAATATGCATTCCCCGTGCTCAGGTCGAGATCAAGCGGTGGAGCGGTTGATTGGTGGCATGTGATGCAATTGTTGTCATAAATAGGTTGCACATCATCCAGCAGGCTGAGGGGTGGCGTGCCTTCAATCACTGTCAAGGTGATGTAGTTATACAAGTACTTAATGCTTGATGACGTGCCGGCTTTCACTAAGCATTCATAGTCGCCTGACCCTGCAAGCGGGGTGTTTTTAAAACTGGCTTCCCAGAAAGAGCCGGTTTTATGCGCCAACGTAATATCCTCCGAGAAACCTAAGCTCGAACAATCAAGCAGTACCTCATCGATATCATCACCGGCGGCATGCACCTCTACGCCGATGGTAATTGTGTCAAAGCCGTAATTGTCCAAATCCCCGTAGGAATAGCCAAGCTTAACCTCATACGGTTCCTTAGCCCTTGAAGGCCATGAAGCGTCAACGGCATAACCAATCACAGCTACTTTGCTGAATTTCGAAAGATACAAATCATAGTGTTCCATGAATGACGTACCCGGTCCAAATGCCCTGTCATCCTCGAATTTAGCGTATGCCTTAAATGGATTGATATTAATCGGCCCACCGTTGTCGAACAGGTCGGTGTAGCTGTCAGGGTTATCTAAATACGCGTTGGTGTCATCGCTGATCAATGTTCCCCGGACGTCATAACCCGTAACGAGTTCAGGATTTTTCAAAGTGATGTTCAGGGGTAAGATGTGGTCCTGGTATGGACCGGTTGGTTGTATCTGTATGCAGTCATAGCACTTCGGCGGGTTGACGAACGGTTTTACATTGAAATGCTTCTCAACCTGTCTGAGTGGCGTGACCTCCACTGTTGGTCCAGCCGGGTCGATATAGATTTGGTAATACCCCCATAAGACATGCCCGTTCAAATCGTTAGAACGTTCAAACGCGGGTTGGAGCTCGATATCCACCGGCGAGGTTTGCGAACACCCCAGGACCATAAGTATTCCCATCGATAGAACAACAAAACAAACAACTGCTTTTGTCATCGCTTGATTTCCTCCTTGAATGGCACTTCAATTCTCCCCCTGCTCATATAGGAACAATCATACCACCATAATTGTATCATGTGGTTGTATAAATCCGAAGGGGGCGTTCAAAAATCATCGAGTCTCCTGTAAAAACACTATGTATCAGGGCTTATACTACCTTTCTTAGACGGGTAGCGCATCCTGAACAGGCTGTTGGGAAAGCCTATCCCACATTAAAACCACTTTCCCTAAGAATCAAGCTAACTTAAATTACCATACTTTCCCGACAGCCTGTGAAACTCGACTTTTGCCATTTTATAGCTTTGGCTGACACGGCAAGCCTTGCGTAGGGGTGACCCGGAGGGTCACCCTCCGATGCCGGATGCTTAGCCGGAGGGCG
>CBDVBS010000019.1:0-17162 GCA_965372275.1 uncultured bacterium
GTTAGTGCCATTGGTAGCTGCTATCTTTCCGTCTTCGGAAAGTAGCTGCTATCCTTGGACAACAGGGTTTCGGGACGAGGGTCTCCCGAAACAACGAGAATGAGCAATGTCTTTGGATGCGTTTACAATGCATCGGGTGTGGGGTAAGATATCGAACCGTCGTGGATGCATTAAGGGTGGGGCGGATGGCTATATGGCAGATGAACGCGAAAATTTGGAATTCGTATTCGGTGAGGAAAATGAAACCGAATCCGAAGACCCTGAACCATGGAAGGCCCCGGAACCGGATATCGAGTCGGAAGTGGAATCCGTGCCGGAAACCGCGATTGCACCACCCGTGGATATTGAGGATGAAGTCATCACGTCAGATGCAGCGCAGGAACAGCATCCGGTATGGGCGATGGTCATCCTTACGGTATGGATACTCGCATTCTATGCTTCATTCTATTATTTCCTGATAGGTCACAGGTTCGAGAAGTTTGCCATGGGAGGCGGATAGAAACGCTTTGGGATTTTTGGCGATAATCATATCCCTCGTTTACTTCCTCGTTTTCGGCCTTTCATCGGTATGTATCGGGGGGGCATTGCTCAGACGCCTCGGTTTCTCGAATGACCTGCTCACCTCCGCGCGGGGAAAAGTCGGGATCGAATTGACCCTCGGTATGGGACTCTGGGGACTTATATACATGCCCCTGAGCGCGATTGACGGTCTGTGGACCATCTTCGGCAAAGCAGTATTCATCGCACTCATGGTGCTCGCGATAGCGAGATGGCACCGGCATATCGAGGATGTCACCGAGGCATACCGTCACTGGAAATCAAAGCGCTCGGAATCGGGACGCGGTATCAGTATGCATTACATATTCAGCATCCTGATAGCGCTTCTATTGCTGTTGATCTTCCTCAATGCGTGCGGGCCGATAAGCTCGTGGGATGAACTGGTCGATCACCTGCCGCGCGCGAAGTTTATAGCCCAGAACGGGGTGTTTGCCGATGACCCGTCAACGCCATTCTCCGGCTATCCGGCATTATGTGAGCTCCTGTTCGCACCGCTCACCTTAATCGCCGAGGAGCTTGCCGCGGTGACCGTATTCACCTTCGCAATCGCACTCTTGCTAATGATTACAGGATTTTCCAGGACGTTCCTCCCGCCCGGGTGGGCGAATCCCGCGGCGATAATCCTTTTCACAATGCCGCTTATGGCCGATCTTATGCATACCGCACTGGTCGATGTCCCATTGGCGGCATTCTGTTTCGCCGTTTTCTACTTGATAGCCATGGCATTGACGAATGAAGGCGGCGACAAATGTAATCCGGTCAGATGCTTCTTCATAGCCGGAGTATTCTTAGGTTTCGCGATGTCGGTGAAATACAACGGCTTACTCGTCGCCGCCGCATGGTTCATCGTTCTGTTCATCACTCTGCTGTTCAAACGTGTCGGCTTGTGGCGATTAATCGGATGGATGTTGATGTTGTTCATCCCGGCGATTCTTGTATGCGGCGGATGGTACGCGCGCAATTTCCTTCTGTATAACAACCCGGTGTATCCATTTTTCAATGAATTATTCGCCGGCAACGCGGCGATAAGTATCGAAGCATTCACGCGTCCCGAGATGGGACGCACATGGGTCGATCTCCTGTTCTATCCCGTCAGGTTAACTTATGATTACGATCTCATCCGTCACTGGTACCGCGCGATCACCCCGGCGTTCATGTGCTTCATACCGTTGGGTTTGATAATGAAGCGCGGTGATAAATTCAGCCCTGTATTCACAATGGCCCTGTGGCTCGGACTTGTCCACCTGTTCCTTGCCCACAACTTGTCCCCCGGTCACACACGCTATCTTTTACCCCTCTGGGCTATCTGGGCGCCGCTTGCGGCATTTGGTATGGCTCGGGCTTCCGCCGGGTCGAAATTCCTGCGCGGGTTCCTGATCCCGGTAATTCTCATCATCCCGCTTCTTTTGATGCTCGCCATGCAGGGAAAACATTTTGTGGAATTGACCCCGTATTTCACCGGACGGGTCAGCAAAGTCGATGTCATTGCCAAAGACCTGCCGTCGGTGAAATTCCAGGGTAGTTTCACCGATTTCGTCCGGCCAGACGGCAAAGTGCTCAGCATCGAACCACGGACCTATTACATCCCGCGCGATGCCGTCATCGGCACTCCCGGCATCGAAGCACCTGATTCCCCGCGATGGGACATTGAGAATACGGCGGCATTGGCGGTGGAACTGCAGTACAGGGGATACACACACCTGTTCATCGACTTCTCATCCCGCCAGTTGAAGCATGCGATGGGGATGGATTTCTTCCTGGAAAATATTCCCATTAGCTCGGACGGGCGCTATTTTTCCCACGACGGTATTATCGAATTGATGGAGAAGAAGTACGGCATCGCGCGATATTTCTCCCGCGAAGACCTCTATGCGCTTTCTGCAATAGGCGGATTCGATATCTATCTCGATGCATCCGGGCGTGACTGGCACTGGGTGGAGCGCGCGGCCATCGAGGAGCGTTCGCAATATACGAGGAACCTTCAGTTCATACGTCACTTCTGGATGATGGAGAATTCAATCCTGAAGGAAGTGTCCCGCGAAGGCACGGCGGTGCTGTATGAGATCGACTACAGCCAAATGAGAGGTCTTCGCACGATCCAGGATAAACGTGATAGGGGTCGCTACACCGGTGGACGACTCAGAGACCTCACTCGCAATCCGCAACTGACACCGGAAATCCAGAACACCGACGAATCCAAACTGACCCTGTATAAGGAACAGGACAGTGAAGGAATGATTTGACGGTTTTCCTTTTCATCTGGAACCTCGGGTGCCGCCTACAAGCGAGTCTTCGAAGTTTGTAGGTGATAGAATCAGTTGATTTCATGAGAATCGATGCCAAACACCTATCAGCACACGTACATTATCAGGGAGATTCACATTCATTTATGCTTGCCGGCGGCAAACGCGGTTCCTTGTTTCTTGAAATCGGGCAGGAATGAACTCTTCCGTACAACACGGATAAATCCTGGGATTATTATCCCCGCGAGGTAAAGAAAAAGACAGTCACCGGCAATACGTCCGATAAACAGATGCTTCGCAAATTCGTATGTGCCATCACCGAGAACAGAAATCGCAATTTGCGATGTCCATACAATTACAAACAATATCTGAACAAGAAATATAATCTCGTATTTTGAACCCCACACTCGTAATAGCATGATGATACCAAATATCGTATTCAGCAATATCAATACACCGAGAAAAATTATGGGTGGTTTAAACACGGATTCTCTGAAGCTCGACCACAATGAGAATGCATATGATTGGCTTTGGGGTTCCTTACCAGTATCAGATGTAAAATTGCCCATGTACTTAAGCCTTGACTGCCATATCTGGTTCTCAGCCCGTTTCAATATCCAAAAGGTGCAATCAGGATGGTTTAACATAAATTTCATAGTAGCTTTTCTGCCGATCCTGTTTAACTCCCGCTGAAGCATCTTTGTTCTGAAACCGCCTTTGGGATTGAATGCATCGGTGCCGGCATACTCAATGTACTTCTCGGATATTCCCAGTTCCTTCGCGGTTGCTGCGGGGTCATCGGACCATGTCAGGAATTCCTTGAAAACGAGGTTGTAGAGATTTGCGGTGTTCAAGACGGGATGAACTCGCCCGGTTATGTCGTTCATAGCCCCGGCAATCACACAAATTGCGATAAGCCAGGACAGGAGTTGAAAGGTAAATTTTTTCTTTCTTGTTACAATAACGAAAACAATGCAAAAAGGCACGGCTAATACAGCGTATTGAGCCTTTGCGTAACAGAAAAACAAAAGGGTTATGTAGAATAACAGCATGCTGCCCCAATCCCGGATTTTCGCATTTTCCCCCCTTCCACTGAACACCAACAACGCAATAAGAAGAACGAAAGAAGTGTAACCCGTCGATTCAGCGAAGAAGCTGTTGAGGAAAACGGCATGTGTCGTATCAGTTAAGACGAGTACGGAGAAAAACGCCCCAAGGAAAAAAGTTATCTTGTCTTTGACATAAAGCTGCGACATTAAAATGTAAACAGCAATCGATATCACTAAAGACTGGATTAGCCCTAACGTGGTTATATCAAATGTATCCTTGTCAGCTCTGAGTTTATCAACGATAGTTGCGATCTTTGTCGCGGTAATATGGGATGTTTTGTACCCATGGTCACTGGGTTTATTATAATGATAGAACCGGCGGAAATACTCAAACTTTGCGCTACCAGTTGCCTGTTCATGATATATCCCGGCTGGTCCGGACACCCTTAGAAAGTCGCCATTATCGGCCAGACCCAAGGTTGGCGGGATTATCAACTGGTAAAACAGTGATGCAAAAACCACTGATGCTACAATTAAACTGGGCCAGTAAAATAGCTTCATTGATGACTCCGATGTAAGGACTGCCTGAATATCTTAGCACAAAACCCGGCGACCTTGTCACCGAAGTAATATATCGGGTGCCGCCTACAAACGAGTCTTCGAAGCTTGTAGGTGACCATGCTAAATATTTTGCAGTAAACAAATTATGAAGGGGACAGTCACCTGAAGACAGGATGACAGTCCCCTTCAACCAGTCCCTTTTCACACCCAAAAGACAGCATCCTTCCCTTATCCTTGATGGTTTTCACTCTTTGGGGGACTGGCATCCGGACTTGCCGCATGCATCACGGTATATTTCACCATCTCGTAACCGTGCGGCAAGTCCGGTGCCTGTCCCCATCATTCATATCCGCTTATGAAAATGACCTAATCCGTCTTAATCCCATTAATATTTGTAATCAGTAACTGTTTCTAATATACTCTTTGAGAGTACAGGCATCATTTAATTTTGGGAGGCGATCCTGTGACAAACGAAAAAACGACAAGAGGGAAATTCCTGCGTTTGCTCGGCAAGGTGGGAATCCTGTCTTTCCTCACGAGCATTCCGGCATTCGGTGCTGAACGCGGGAAATTTGAACTGAAGGAAAGTGATGACAGGGGCATCACCGATATTCGCGGTTCTCAGACATTAAAGCTCAGGCGGACGCGAAGCCCTAAGATCAGGGGGAAGGTGCTTAGCGAAACCGCGCTTACAGCTAAACTTGCAACCGATAACCTGGAAAACCTGCGCGACCTGGTCACCGGCCGGTTCTTCGGGAATGCAGCGCGGGAGATATACAAGGACGGATATATCCCATTGATCAAATGGAACCTCGGCGCCGATGGCGGAGATTCGGGATGCTTCTTCTATGCCGATACCGCCGACCCAGGCCGTTTTGGAGATATTCCAGTTGAGAACTGCGGGTTATATGTTACGGGTTACGAAGATAACGGTAAGCTGATCATAGGCGCATTCAGCACACCGCTGGGCGGGAAAATCAATGACTTGTTAGGCGGAAGCGTCTCTGGTGCGACAGTGGATCCCACTCCGCCGCCATGTCCAGGAAAGTGCAACGACTATTGCCCGAATTGGTGCGCCGTAGTATGTTCAGGCGAGTATTGCGGCGGCCATTGCCAGCCGAAGGTGCAGGTCGATCTCCATGAGATAGTCAGTTATCCCGCTGACAAATTTGTCTCAGAAATTACTGAAATCCTTGAGACCACAGATATCGGCACAATCGAGAGAGAACTCAAGGCAGTCATCTTCTCCGATGAAGTCCTCAACCTGGGCCTTGAGCAGTTTGTACTCAACGCAAACGAGATGCTTAATCTTGACTCCTCGGGTATGGGTGGGTAGGCAGGCGACGGTAGAAGCAAGAACAGGGGGAAATTATTGGTTTTTCAGGGCGAGATCGGGATAATTTTGTTTCTTTGAGGATGGCTCACGCCGTCCTGTTTTTTACCGGTATGAGCATTTCAGCGACAAAGAGGGATTAAAATGACTGAAATCCAGCCTGCAATAAAGAGTTCGCGCTACAATAGTTTCATCAACCTGCCGGAAAGCGGAAAGCTCCTCGGTTACAACGGTATATCCACATTGGCGATCGAATTCCCGATTGCCGAGGCCGAGAGCATCAAGAAGATCCTCGATAATCCCAACGCCGAATATACCGGCAAAGACCTCGTGACCAAACTCACCCTTTTCAAGGGCGGGTTCCTGATATTCGAGCCGATTGACGAGCTGAACCTGCTCAAAGTCAAGAACAGGCAGGAAAGATTCTACACGGGCTCCGCGGGTTACACGGTGCTTCTCACGAAAGACTGCAACTTACGCTGTCCATACTGCTACCAGGATAGGGAGCAGGGTGTGATGCCGGATGATGTCATCGATGCATTTCTCGATATGGTCGATCGTGACTCCCGTGGAGGCAAGCCGATCTCGG
Source organism: uncultured bacterium (assembly GCA_965372275.1). Lineage (GTDB taxonomy): Bacteria > JAJVIF01 > JAJVIF01 > JAPKYR01 > CAZSPL01 > CBDVBS01. Next base: position 6,334 of record CBDVBS010000019.1, read on the forward strand.
TGGGGTGGTTCGGGGGTGAACCGTTACTCTACCTCGATATGATATTCAAACTCAGCAAGAAACTGAAGAAGATAGCGAAGAAGAACAAGACGAAGTTCCATCAATCCATGATCTCGAACGGCTATATGATGAGCCCGAAGGTATCGAAGCAATTAGGGAAGATGGGTTGTTCATTCGTCCAGATCACTGTTGACGGATCAAAGGAAATCCACGACTCGAAACGCGTTATGCCGGGAGGTAAACCGACTTTCGATAGAATAGTCGAGCATGCCAAGGCGGCCTCGGAGAGTATGCGGGTAAGCCTGAGGGTGAATATCGACAAGGATAATTACGATTGTGTTGACAACCTTCTCGATGAGCTTGAGGAAAGGGAAGTGCGGGGAAAAACCAACCTGTATTTCGCGAGGATACAGGAAGTGAACGAGTTCTGCGCCGATGTCTCAGGCATGTGCTTCGGCGCGCAGGATTTCTCGAAATGGGAAACACGTTTCGAGATGAAGAAGATCGAAAGGGGATGGGGACTGCCGTCCTATCCGACTTTGAAGGGCGGTTTCTGTACGGCGGATTGCGTTGCCGGTAAAACCGTCTGTCCGGACGGGATGCTCGTTAAATGCTGGAACGATGTCTCGTCTCCCACCGAGGCCGTGGGTTATCTCGTGGAGCCGCAGATTACCGAGGCGGAGATGATGCGTAACCGCCTGAAATGGCTCGCGTGGGATCCGTTCGAGAAACCGGGCTGCCTGGAGTGCAACGTGCTTCCGAACTGCATGGGCGGATGCCCCTACGGCGGTCTGCGTGCTGAAGATCAAACGAAGGGCGAATGTTCACTCCTGAAATACAACCTCGGCGAAACCATCGCGCTGATCTACTACCACGAACGGGTGATGGAGGAGATCAGAAAGAAGGAAGCGACGGCCGAACCCCCCAAATAAATCCATCCAGGATATTCTGACCTCATGTAACCCGGCATTCTGATGCCGGGAAATAAATCTGGCTTGCGCGGGTGCCACCGCTTCTCCGAGTCTTCGAGGAAAGCGGTGTCTTTTTGTTGTTTTATGATGTCTCGGGTGCCGCCTACAAACGAGTCTTCGAAGTTTGTAGGTGACTATGGTAACATCACACCCATGTTATCCGGTTTCCACAAAACGCACAAATATCAACGGTTCAACATCCCCGGTCACGCTCATGAACTGACGTTCTCCCTTGTATGATTTGCCTTGATTCGTTTCCTTCATACTGATCACCTACAAACTTCGAAGACTCGTTTGTAGGCGGCACCAGGATTCCATTTGAGATATGCAACATCAACGATCGCTTACCCGTGGCACCCAAGATATCCAATTTATTAAAAAACCCGGCATCGGAATGCCGGGTTGTGTTTTTCGTTTATTCTGGTGAAGTCTTACGTCCCCCCGTATCTCCTATCCCTTTTCTGGAAGTCCTTCAGTGCCTTGACAAGATGTTCGCCACGGAAATCCGGCCAATATAAATTGGTGACCCACAGCTCAGTGTATGCGATCTGCCACAGCAGGAAATTCGAGAAACGCATTTCGCCCGATGTACGCACCAGCAAATCCGGGTCGGGAAGGTCGCCGGTGTCGAGGTATTTCTGGAAGTTGTCCTCGGTTATTTCGTCCGGGTCCAATTCGCCGCTGTTTATCTTCTCCCAGATTCGTTTAACGGCCTTGACTATCTCGTTCCGCCCGGAGTAGGAAAGGGCGAAGTTGGCCAAGAGGCCGGTATTGCTGTGAGTCGTTTTAAGGATTTCGTGGATCGATTCCTGCACGTTCTCCGGCAGGTCGTCGAGATTTCCGATGGTTTTAATCTTGATGTTACGTTCGTTGAGAGGTTTGAGTTCGCGGATGGCAGTTGCCTCGAATATCCGCATCAGCCCGGTGACTTCGAATATGGAGCGGTTCCAGTTTTCCTTGCTGAATGCGTAGAAGGTGCAGATTTCGATGGCTTTTCTGCCGACGGCGGCGTTAATGTCGAGGACAGTCTCCAGCACCTCGCGGATAGTGGATGCCCCGGCGCGGTGTCCTTCCAGTTTATCCTTGTCGTTTTCCTTTGCCCACCGGCGATTGCCGTCCATGATGAACGCAATATGCCTCGGCAGGCTCGCAGGATCCAGACCGTTGAGGATTTCCGAATTCACCCGCACGTTTTCTCTCATGTTTGTTTTTGTTGTTGCCACACGCACAACCTTCCACCGTATTTAAGCAAACCCGGTGGTAGTATATCAATTTTCACTCCGAAAAAACAATAAAACTCCCATACCGCTACCAGCCGGTAGTGGAATCTTACAAAACCCCTGGCACGATCAGCGTCCCTGGGTTATCTCTTCTTCTTTTTTACTAAATCCCTCGTCTACTTTCTCTATATATTTATCGGTCAATTTCTGTATTTCATCAAGCCCTTTCCGTGAATCGTCCTCGGTTATATCTTTCTGCTTTTCCAGCTTCTTGATGCGCTCATTCGCGTCACGCCGGGCATTGCGGACTGATACCCGCCCTTCCTCGGCGAGGTTCTTCACAACTTTCACCAACTCCTGCCGTCTTTCGTTGGTCAGGGGGGGTATATTCAGACGTATGTTGTTACCGTCGTTTACCGGGTTAAGACCTATCCCCGATTTATTGATGGCTTTCTCGATATTACCTAAAGTGCCCCGGTCAAATGGTTTGATAAGGATATTATGGGCGTCTGGTGTCGCGACCGATGCAAGCTGCTTGAGGGGCATCTGCTGTCCGTAAGCTTCGACGATTACCTTGTCGAGAATAGCAGGATTGGCCCGTCCCGTCCTTATGAGGGACATCTCGCGCATGGTTGCAGTGACCGCGTTTTCCAGGCGCTCTTCAAATTCAAAATATAACTCATCCAGCACCATGCACCTCCAATGCCAGTGTCGATATTATTTACTTCCGGTGAAGGATACTATCACTGGATGCAGTCAAGTTTAGCAGAATATGGCAGGTATTAAAAGCGAGGAGGAGTCCCGTTAAACGCGCGCCGCTTTATTTCACCAGCGATCCTATCGACGTGTCTTCCACCATAACCTTCTGCAGGTTACCTGCTACACGGATATCGAAAACGATGATCGGTATGCTGTTTTCCCAGCACAGGCTGAACGCGGTCTGGTCCATCACTTTCAGGTTCAATTCGATGGCATCGGCGAAACTCACTTCGTCGAAACGCTTCGCGTCGTTGTGCTCGTACGGATCCTTGTCATAGATGCCGTCCACGTGACTTGCCTTGAGGAGAACATCGCAGCCGAGCTCCAACCCCCTGATAGCCGAGGCCGTATCGGTGGTGAAGAACGGGCGTCCCGTGCCGCCGGCGAGTATCACGATCTTGCCCTCGTGGAGCGAATACTGGGCGGTTCGTCTTTCATACTGGGTGACGATTCCGCCGACCTCGAATGCGCTGAATAGGTCCGGTTCGTGGCCTTTGCGGATGAATGCCTCCTGCAGCGCTATGGCGTTGATAACGGTCGCCATCATGCCCATATAGTCGCAGGCGGCTTTGTCCATCCCGGCTTTAATCCCACTCTGACCGCGGTAGAAGTTCCCGCCGCCGGTAACGATCGCCAATTCATAACCCTTCTCCCTGAGGGCGAGGAGGTCATCCGCGATACGGTCCAGCGTCGGCGGGTGGATCCCGTGAGTCTCTTTACCCTGTAAGGCTTCCCCACTGAGTTTCAGCAGGATGCGTTTATACTTGAGGTCATCGGTCATTTTATTCTCCAATCTGGAACCGGGCGAATCTGCGCAGAACAATATTCTCACCCATCTTCGCTACGGCTTCGTTTATCATATCCTGGATGGTTTTCGAGTCATCCTTGACCCATGGTTGGTTCAATACGCAGACCTCGGAGTAGAACTTCTTAAGTTTACCCTCGATGATCTTCTCGATCACATTTTCCGGCTTTCCGGTTGCGGCAGCCTGCCCGCGATGGACTTCCTTCTCCTTCTCAAGCTCATCCCGGGGAACGTCTTCTTCCCTGACGGCGAGCGACGTCGGCTTTGCGGCGATATGCATGGCAATCTCGGCGACCAGTTGCTGGAATTCTTCATTACGGGCGACGAAATCGGTTTCGCAGTTAACCTCGACAAGTACGCCGTTTTTACCGTTGTGGTGTATATAGGCATATACAAGGCCATCCTTGGCGCCTCGTGTGGCTTTCTTGCTTACGATAGCAAGACCTTTCTTGCGAAGGTCTTCTTTTGCCTTCTCGACGTCTCCCTTGAATTCAACGAGCGTGTTCTTGCAGTCGAGCATTCTCGCTCCGGTCATTGCCCGAAGCTGTTTAATTTCATCGGCTGATGGTTTGTAATCAGACATCTCAATTCACTCCCGCAATCGTGTAAAAATAACGCCGACCCATAACTATGAGGTTCGGCATGGCAATTCCTCTGTACTGTCACCAGAATTATACCGTTTTATGCTTCGGCTGATGTTCCGCTCACAGGCGGCTCATCCAACCGTGGGGCGGTTTCAGTTATACGCCCAAGTACCGGTTCATCACCGACTACCTTGGTTTCCTCGGAAACGATCTCCTCTTCCATCAAGGTGCCCTGCCTGCCTTCGATTACTGCATCGGCCATGGTTTTGGAGAGGAGCTTGATCGCGCGGATGGCATCATCGTTGGCCGGAATCGGGTAGTCTACCTCGTCCGGATCGCAGTTCGTGTCGAGAATTCCGACAATCGTAACGCCCATCTTCCTTGCTTCGAGAACCGCGTTTCTTTCCTTTTTCAGATCAACGATGAAAAGGGCGTCGGGGATATCTTCCATATCCCTGAGACCGTAGAATAGCCTGTTCATCCTGTCGAGTTCAACTTTGCTCTTCTGGATTTCCTTTTTCGTAAGGCCGTCGAGGGTGTTATCCGCGAAACGTTTGGCCAGTTGGTTACGGTGCTTGATGCGTTTCTGAATCGTCTTGTAATTGGTCAACGTACCGCCGAGCCATCGGTGATTCACATAAGGCATCCCGCAGCGTGTGGCTTCTTCTTCGATGGCATCCTGGGCTTGCTTCTTGGTTCCAACGAAGATGATTGATCCCCCGTTCCCGGCAAGGTCCTGAACATAATCATAAGCAACTTCGAGCAGCTTGATGGTCTGTTGGAGATCGAGGACATAGATCCCGTTGCGCTTTGTGAAGATATAACGCGCCATCTTGGGATTCCAGCGTTTGGTCTGGTGGCCGAAATGAATCCCGGCTTCCAGGAGCTGCTTCATAGTAATTTGATACACTCAATATCCTCCGAACAAATGTACTTTAATCGCAAGCGGGGTAGTATATCATTTACTAATATGAATGTAAAGGCATAGCTAATGCGTCCAACCGGTTATATCGGGCCCTGTTTGGAGCCTGTTTTAGCGGATATTACAGCCCTGATAGTTCTTATTAAATCCGATGAAGCAAGTTATTGGATTTGTCGGGAACATATTAGTGATGAATAAACGACGGCAAGTTGTTTTACAGAATATTGATGTTAAGCAGTGAGGAGGATGAGTTTATGAAACTCCGTTTCGTCCTGATACTACCGGCATTGTTGATCCTTCTGGTGATGATCGGGCTTGCTTGTTCGCAAGGGAAATCGAGTCCGCTAATGCCGGACCTTGATGGTGATAAGGAGCCTGCAGCCAGTGACCTTGATCCGGCTGATATGCTGGTGGGGGGACTGTGGGAAGTAGCGGTGGAAAAAGAAACCGGGGAAGTGAGCATCACTACCCTGCGAAACGCCGATAAGGCGATGAATGTTCTTGGTTTTCTCGAACCACCCGCGATGTTCTTCCTGAGCATCAATCTCTCCACCCTGGAAGTGAATCCGGCAACGGGAGAGGTCGGCGCGCATGTCATCCTCAATCATCCCCTCTATTCGGCTGCCGGGCAGTTCGACGGCTTCGATGTCAGGGGGCTCGTCTTCGGCCCTGAGGTAAGGAACGCGGATGGATACACACCGCTCATTAGACCTAAGGATTTCAGGGATGTGCCCTTCGGGTACGTGGACGGTATGCTCGGAGTCCCGGATTCCTGGGCGGATTACGATGAGGATATTTACCCGTACAAATATTATGCTGACGGCCTCACCGCCTCGGAGGGGATTGAAGATTTCTTCGGTGATCCCGAAAACATCAACCAGAGGGGTATATTCTCCGAAGGCGGGACCAATGTCAGGCATTACGATCTGAATTTCGATATAGATGCCGGGCAGTTCCTTGTGTTCAACTATGCAGTGCTCGTCAGTTTCGATTTCCCCGAGGGAAGTCCGCCGTTTGAATTGGATGATTATCCGATCTGGACGGCGAACTGTGCCGAGCCGTTTTATATTGACGCTGATATTCAACACAACAGTCTTTTCTACAATACTGATGATGGCGGTGGCGGTTCGATAACACTGGATGTTGAAGTGTATGACTGGCAGGGACTTGGGGATGTTGAAGTGACCATCGAGACCCCCGATGTTATCCCGCAGACCACCGTAACGAACTACGTCCCCGGCACAACTCCAAAATCAGGAATTTTCACGTTTACGGATGTCCAGGGGCTGCCACAAGCTTCCGGCATTATCGATCTGTATATCACTGCCGCGGATACCGGCACCTCGTTCGGCGACAGTTTTTTCTTCGGGTTAATGCCGGAAAGCCATCCTCTCTACTCGGAACCCGCGTACATGGTCACAAAGATATTTATTGAGGTTGATGACAACCCCGCACCGTGGGTCGGTGCCGTGGAGGGTGCATATATTATAGAAACCGGTGAAGTGCATGAGTATGAAGTTGAAGTAGGTTCCCTGCTGTATCCCGATGGTCCATTCCATTTTGCCTGGGAGGCCGGGAATGACGATCCGCCGTCGTATAACGATGGCGACGGCGGCAACGACGGCACGGATACATTCGTTTATTACACCACCGGGTACTACATCATTGATGTTCGGGTCACTGGTCCCGGCGGCGCTCAATCTACGAGTATTTCGCCGTTGACGATTACAGTAATTGAAAAGCCGGTTTCGGTCGGTGACCTGAGCCTTGAAGTAAACCGCGACGAGTACTACGCGATCTTAGCAAACAACAACATCTCGCTCGACTGGGATGCCGTGGACGGTGCCGAATCATATGCCGTTTACTATGATTCAACCCCGATGGACGGGAGCTTTGATGCCGATACTTACGCGGGTGAGACAGACCAGACGGAGTTCGACTACACCATGATGCCCGACGGCGCCGCCTATTTTGTCGTGCGGGCTCGCGCTATTGCGGGCGAACCTGATTCCGAGGGCACGAACAGCGAACCCGCTTTCGTAGATTTCGAGCAGGCCGAAAGTGAGGGCTCCGAGGGTTCATGGGAAGGTAACTCAATTTATGACAACACTGAGTTGCGGATGGAACGTTCAGTGAATGGTGCCCATAGATTAGGCGGGAATTATGGCTGGGCCGATAGTATGGGATCATCTTCCGATTACCATAACAACTACGAGGTCTTTTTCTCGGATGCATACCCGGAGATGGTTACGGCGGATACATACATCCTTGAAGTTGCGCACAGGGTTTACCAGTACAGCTACTATTCAGGCTCGGAGGACGGATATTGCATGGGTTATATCATCTCAAGCAATCCGGTTCCGGGGCAGGGTCCAGATAATTACTTGTACTTCTATGCTTTGAATCCCATAAGCGGTCCGATTTACTGGCCAAACAACGATGCACTCAGGGACGAATTCATCTACTCGTTGAATCCGGATGCGGGTTATTCATATTCGTACACATGGAGATTGAGCACATTCAATGTTAGTAACCTGCAATACCCATTTTACGACCGGGTTGCCGTAGGTCACGCTACTGACAACACCACACTGAGTAATGGTTTTCTTGCCCTGGATGATATTGCTGTTATTATCTATTAAGGATAATTCTATAAATTGCGATAAAAGCCCCATCCCGGGGCTTTTTTTCTACTCAAAAACTCCCGAAGGAGCTTGGAAATATAACAATTTAAGTCCCTGCTACTCGTCCAGGATATCATCCATCTGCTGCTGCCTTTCACCGGCAGTCGGAATTCCCTGGACGCCGCCTTCTTCATCGCCGTTCTTTTCCCCACCGCATCCGAGGCATGCAAAAACCGTACTCATGAGAAAAAGTAGAAGAAAAACCGTTCCCAACAATCGTTTCATTGTTCTCCTCCCGCAATTGATTTGACTTATCATAAAGTCACGGTAATGTTATTGTCAAATCTAATTGGGTGAATTAATTGTGTGCCACCGCTATCCGAGTCTTCGAGGACAGCGGTGTTTTGGCATGTGTGATTCCGTGTGCCACGGGCAAGCGACCCCTTGAAAGGAAATTTGCCATTAATATTCCGGAGCTTGCCCGTGCTGAACACAGGGAACTGCACTCCGTAATTAGCTAAGTCGAGTCAGGTCACGGGTGGCACGCCCACGGACGTCTTCGGCCTTGGGCGTGTCTTTGTTATGATCCCATCCGTGTGCCACCGCTATCCGAGTCTTCGAGGACAGCGGTGTTTTACTAAGAGCGTGCATCATCGTTATCTTCGGGAAACAGGGACGGGCCCTTAGAAATGAAGAACGTAATTTCCGAACAGTGCCTGAACTTGTTGCTCAAGAACTACACTACTGAGGCCTGTCCCGTGTTAACTAAGAGCGCGCATCATCGGTCGCAGAGCGACCTATAGATACGCGCTACCCGAAAGATACGCGGGGCCTAAAAGATATGCGCTGCCCGGTTGAAATCCTTCGGGCTTTACAAGGGAACCGCTTGGCTTTATATTGTCGATTATCTAAGGGAAGGCCGAGGAGGATATACAGGTGCTTGATCGGGAACTCAAACGCGATGACCGTATAACAATAATGTCCGGGGCCGGGATATCAGCCGAAAGCGGCGTGCCAACATTTCGTGGTAAGGACGGCCTCTGGAAGGGATACGAAGCGACCCAGCTTGCCACGCCCCAGGGTTTCGCAAACGATCCCGACACCGTTCTTGAATGGTACGTCTGGCGAAGGGGGATGATCGGCGGATGCCAACCCAACCCGGCGCATCTTGCCATAGTTGCATTGGAAGAAGCGGGTGTCGATATCGCAATTGTCACCCAGAATATTGATAACCTTCATCAGCGTGCCGGAAGCAAGAACGTAATTGAACTTCATGGCAATGTCTTCAAGGTCCGATGCTCCGGTGGCTGCCCGGGTATAATCGACCTGGATCCCGATATCACCCCTGAGGAACACATCCGTGATTGCCCGAATTGCAAAAAACTCCTGAGGCCGCACGTGGTATGGTTCGGCGAGATGCTCGACCCGTCGGATATCCAGGCCGCACAGCATCGATTATCGAATACTGATGTCCTGTTTATCGTTGGCACTTCGGGTATTGTGCAACCGGCGGCAAGTATGGGATATATCGCGAAGGAAGCAGGCGCATATGTCGTCGAGGTAAACATCGAAGCCACGCCGCTTACGGGCATGGCCGATGCCAGCCTGTTCGGACCCGCGGGTGAAATCCTGCCCAAACTCTTCGAACCCCTGCTGGAAAAGGATTAGGAGATAGATGCCCATTAGTGGGTTTGCTGAGAATGTAACCCGCGAATCCCATTTCGTGGATTTGCAAGAATGTAACCCACGAATCCCATTTCGTGGGGACACAATCTGAATTATTAACGGTGATCTAATGCATATCCTGATAACACGCCTCTCAATGTTCATCATCGGGGCTTTCATATTCTACCCGGCATTGCCGAATTTGAACGATGCCCCGTCTCCTGATAAATTCACCTTCGCAATCGTAGGCGATCAGCATGGAACCGAAACGCCCGACCTCCCGGAGCAGTTTCCGATTATCCTCAAGGAACTGAATCTGCTCAGGCCGGATTTCGTGGTTTCGACGGGTAATATGATCGAGGGTGCCGGGGATGACGAAACGGAAATCGCGAGAAGGCGCAAGGAATGGGTGGATGCCGTTGAAGCCATTCTCCCGGACATCCCATTCTTCCCCATAGCTGGTAACAACGATATCTGGAGCGAATTCTCAGCGTCTGTTTACCGTAAGATCGTTGGGCCATTATGGTATTCCTTCGATTATGGCGATTGCCATTTCGTCGTATTGTGCAGCGAGGAACCGCGTTATACAAGCCGCATAAGTCCTGGACAGAGATCATGGCTGCAGGCCGACCTCGATGCAAATTCCGATGCGGAGCTTACATTCTTATTCATCCATCGGCCCCTCTGGTACCGTGGACAGGAGGATGGATGGGAGCAATGGTATGACGGGATACATCCACTCCTGGTGAAAGGCGGCGTTGATTATGTCTTCGGCGGGCATTGGCATGTTTACGAGGATTACGGCGAAGTTGACGGCATTCACTATATCATCACCGGCGGCGGGGGAGGCACCCTCGATACGCGGCGCCCCGACCATTTGGGGCCGTTCTACCATTACTTGCTGGTTACCGTGGATGAAGGGGAAGTGGATATCTCGGTAGTGAAGATCGGCTCGATCCTGCCGTCCGATATCGTCACGAGCAAAATGGTGGACGATCACAACAAGGCGATGGCCCTTTTTGCGCATAAGCCTGTATTCGAGATAACTAAGGGGCTGAAATATTACGACGGGAAGGCATCTTTTAATCTCACGAATCCATTCGACGTCCCTATAAAGGGGACTATCACATGGGATATACCGGGGAAGGGTTGGGTTGTGTATTGCCCGTCCAATTTCGAGTTACCCCCGAAGAGCGCGAAGATTATTCCCATCACGGTGTCATACAGTGCCGCGGACCCTGTTTATGCTGAAAAACCACAATACATCGCAACCTATGAT
>CBDVBS010000020.1:0-16730 GCA_965372275.1 uncultured bacterium
TGCTAAAGGAAATTTTGGCCTCGACATTCCAGTCATCCCAATTCATAAATTATACTTTATATTTCCATTCCCGCAATAGTGTAGTTTCAGAGTAACTCTTTATCCATCCGAATCATCTGCTCTGCAAGTCATTAACCAGGCTTTTCCGGGTGGCCCCTCTTCGCGAATCCGCGAGCTAAACCCCAGCGTTGCATAGAATATTAAGATCTATCTATAGTCCGCTCCCTTGGCAAAGGATGGTCGATAGGGAAGTATTTCAAATAGATCATGACAACGGGAGCAAAAAAACAAGTAATAAAGCGGGACATTAATCAGCAGGCAAAATGGTAAAATGATACGAAGGTGATGATATGCAAAATCTGAAAAAAGGACGCCTTACCTGGCTTGCGGTTATCTTATGTACGTTCCTCGCAACGTACCTGTTCACCGTGCAGCACATCGACACGGTATATGCCGCCGAGAATGAACGCCTGTGGGTTGACGAGGACTGGAACATTCTCACCCTTGTCCCGGAGGGGTGGAGCTGGATCGAGGATTATGCATCCGACATCCCGGTCATCTTTCTTCCTGACGCGGAGAAGGGCGGGAAAAAACAGGATTTCGTTTATGTGACATACCTCGGCAAGCAGACGGGCGAGGATATTGATAAGCTCAAAGACGAATATATTAAAGCCCTGAAGGGTGATCTCGATAATTTCAAACTGAATTCCACCGAGAAGGTTTCCACCGGGGAGGGGCTTACCGCGTATGATCTGATTTACACATTCACCATAAACAAAACCGATGCGCTTGGCTATGACCGATTGACAGCCACGGAGGAAGACATTTACTGGGCGATAAGTTTCGCGGCAGGCAAGGCGGATTTCAAACGTCTCAAGCAGGGCGCGATCAGCATAATCGATTCATTCATCTTCAATGCATCCGAATGGCTTGAGCATAAGCAGAAAAAGGATTAACATCCCCCATAGTGAAACTGATCATCGAAACAAAATTATCCTTCACGATCATACTGGTGGTTGTATTGATAACCGCCGGATGCGCTCGTGAAGAATTCAAATCCATCAATATCGAAGCAGCTTCCCTCAACGCCGAAGGACTTCAGTTGATAACCGCCGGTCATTACGAAGGTGCCATCGAGAAGCTGAAGGCCGCCGTCGAGAAGGAACCCGGCAGCAAAGCATTTGTAACCAACCTCGCGTTCGCCTATTACCGTTCGGCTCGCTACGACGAAGCAGTCGTGCAATTCGAACGCGCCGTCTCAATCGACCCGTCCGACCCGCTTATATTTCTTGACTACGGTCGCTGTCTCAAGAGGGCCGGGCGCAACGACCAGGCTTTACGAAAACTTCAGGAAGCCGCAAAGCTCGGTGAAGGCAATCCGAAACTGCCGGTCATCCTCCTCGAGATAAGCCTTTGCTATGAGAATCTCGGCATGCCGGATCAATCGGTCGAAACACTGCGCATGGCGATCGAGAAGATGCCGCGCGCGGAGTACTACACGCGGTTGGGCGATTTGCTGCTGGATACGGGTGATATTGAAGCTTCGGAAGTTGAATATCGGAACGCTATCGACATCGCCCCCAACTACGCCCCGGCAATGAACAACCTCGGCCTGCTGCTCAGCGCGGACGACCGAAAGATCGAAGGCATCAGGATGTTCGAGATGGTTCTCAGCAGGGACCCGTACAACGGACCGGCGCTCAACAACCTCGCATTGGAATACTGGGAAGTGGACGACCTCGAATCGGCGATCAAATCGATCAAAGTCGCAATCAGGTCGGAACCGTCCAACGCTCTTTACCACTACCACCATGCAATGTTCCTCAAGGATTCCGGTAGAGACCAGGAAGCGATCGAGGAACTTCAGGTCACGCTTCAATACGATCCCGACTACCCCGACGCCCTTGCGAAACTCAAGGAATGGCAGGGGTAAGGTTAGTCTCCGGCTGCATTTTTTTCTTTTCATACCAACTTATCCTTTATAATGTCATCCACGATATGAACCGAAATTACATAAGCGGGATGAACCATGGACCTGATAGAAAAAGCTAAGGAAGTTATCGAAATCGAACGTGAGGCCCTCGAACAACTAAAGGGATACTTGGATGATGAGTTCCTCAAGGTGGTCGAGGAGATTCTCGTCACCAAGGGACGTGTCATCATATCCGGGGTCGGTAAATCGGGAATCATCGGACGCAAGATCGCCGCCACATTCCTGTCCACCGGAACCCCCGCCGCGTTTTTGCATCCCACCGAAGGAGCCCACGGCGACCTCGGGGCCGTGATGAAAGGCGATATCGTTCTGCTGATTTCCTACAGCGGCGAGAACCGGGAGCTTCATGACCTCATACCGACGATACGGGAACTCGGCATCAAAATAATCGCCCTGACCGGACGTGCGGACTCAACCCTGGCAAAGAGATCGGATTTTGTGCTCTTAACTACAATCAAGCGTGAAGCCGACCCGAATGGTCTTGCACCCACGGCATCCTGCGCATCCCAGATGGCGCTCGGCGATGCCCTCGCCATCGCGCTCGAACTCAAACGCGGATTCTCACGCAGCGATTATGCTCGCCTGCATCCCGGCGGAACACTCGGACGTCAACTCCTTCTGAAAGTCAGCGACCTGATGCATAGCGGCGATGATCTGCCTAATGTCGGGATCGACGCGACATTCAAGGAAGCGTTATTTGAATTGACGAACAAACGCATGGGCGCGGTGGGAATCGTGGGCCATCAAGGCGATGAAGCGGGCAAGCTCCTTGGTATCATTACGGATGGCGACCTCAAGCGTGTGCTGGAGAATGCCGAGGGTTCGATCAGCGATTTGAACGCCATCCCGGTCGCTGATATAATGATAAAGACACCCAAATCCGCTCGTCATGACTCCCCTGCGTTTGATACATTGAAATACATGGAGAACCTTCAAATTTCGCAATTGCCGGTGGTCGACAGCAACCACAAACTCGTCGGCATGCTCCGTCTTCTCGATCTTATCGGCGCGGGGTTGAGATAGAGATAGGAAGGAGTTTGATTCAACCAAGAATCCCGGAAAGGGAAATTCCGGGCTACAGGACTTTTATGTATCTTTCTTGATGGCACGGTTTGGCGAGTCTTCGAGCCTAACCGTGGTCTTGGCGGGGGACTGTGTATAAACCACGGTCAGCCCTCCCAAAGCGTCGGGCAGACCGTGCCATCAATCACGGAAAATTCATGAAACGTTTGTGTGAAGTGTGCGGCACCCGCTCGTAAATGTATTTCGGGTGTTAGAGATTTTAATAATTCTTTGATATGAAAATCGGAATTCTGACATCCTGGATGAGGCTCGGATGGGGGGTTGACCTCGTACTCCACCAACTCGCCACACGTCTCGTGGAGCGCGGACATCGTGTCCGTCTTTTCACCGGCATGACCGACGGTTCGTTCGGCGATACCCCCTATGAGATGATCCCCACCCCGGTGAAGCCGCACAAACTGTTCGCGATATTCGAATGGAACGCGCGAAGGTGGATCCCATTCTTCAACGAACAGGACGAAGACATCTACCTCATCGCCACCCAGCCGTTCTTCTACTTCCCGAAATATCTAAAGAAGCCATGCGTGAGCATGGAGTTCGGCATTGTTGACACAAGCGGATTCTCGTGGCGCAAACGAGCGAACTTCGCATATATGCGCATCACCCAGTATTACTTCTACCACTCACACGCCGCGCGTATTATCTCGAACAGCAAATATTCATGCTCCCTGATGCCCGCATTCCAGGGCAAGAAGTGCATTCCCGTCTATCACGGCCACGAACATGTGCTGCCCCCACACGGCACTGACCACCAAGAGCTTCGCAAAAAGTTCCGCGGGAAGTTCGGCATCGCCGATGATGAAATCCTGATGTTGTACGTCGGACGCATCAACCCGCACGATCAGCCATACAAAGGCACCGCCGAGTTGATGGATGCCGCTGTTGAGATCAGGAAGAAACATGGCAACGCGCGACTTATGATGGCCGGGATCGGCTCCGAATTTGACGTCAAGCTCTGCGAGGAACGCGGCATCATCCCGGTAATCGAGGCCCCGCAGTCATGGATGCCCGGTCTCTACTTAGCCTCGGATCTATATTGCTCCGCAAGTAAATGGGAAGGCTTCAACCTGCCGCTGATCGAGGCCCAATCGTTCGCCAAACCCGCCGTGGCATACAATATCGGCGCGCATCCCGAAGTCACCAACAACGGCGTGACGGCATTTTTGGTCAACTCGAACGATGAATTCGTTTCGCGTATAGACGAGTTGATAACATCCCATGACCTTCGCAAGGAAATGGGCGATCGCGCTTATGAATGGGCACAGGGGTTCACATGGGATAAATACACCGAAGGATGCGAGAAGATTCTCGACGATGTTCTCAAGGAGGCACGACGCTGATGGCCGACCCGTCCGTCTGCTGCCTTATCATCACTTACGCCCCAACTGTTGAAACCCTGGGGCAATGCGTCGATTCGCTCGAAGCCCAGACGCATAAACCGGCGCGCATATTCATCGCGGACAACCATTCACCGCAATCAAATATCGTCACCGAATTCAACCGACCGAACGTCCACAAGCTGATGCTCCCGAAAAATTACGGCTTCTCAGGCGCCATCAACCGGGCACTGAATGAAATCGATGAAGAATTCGTCCTCGTGATGAATTTCGACATTGTCCTCGATCCCAAATTCATCGAAGAATCGTTGAAAGGATTCACCGATGGAAATATCCTCTGCGTCACCGGTAAGACCTTATTCATCGGCGACAAAGTGGTCATCGATAATACCGGTACACTCGTCAACGGCCTGATGAGCGCCTACAACCGGGGCGTCGGGCAGGTCGATATCGGTCAATACGACGCACCCGACAAACCGATGGGCGCCTGCTTCGCGGCGGCACTTATTCGAAGAAAGGCATTCGACGGGAATTTCGTCGGACGCATGGATGACCGATATTTTCTCTACTATGAAGACGTTGACTGGTGCTTCCGCCTGAACATCTATGGCTACCGCGTGTCCTACATCCCAACCGCCGTTGCGCACCATCATCACAGCCTCACCACTCGCGGGAAGGGTTTGATGTTCAAGTATTACTACATCCAGCGAAACCTTCTCTACACCATCGTGAAAAATATGCGATGCCGCACAGTCATAAAACTCCTCGGCATGCATTTTGTATATCACACGCGCCGTGCACGAATCGAGAGGCAGTTCTGGCCCGTAACCCTCAAAATATATTTCGCATTGCTCGTATCCCTGCCACGATTGTGCATCCAGCGTATCCCGATCCAGCGTCGAAGGAAGTTATCGGACACCGATGTCATCAACCTGTCCATCGGTGAGAGAGCGCATCTGGATGATATCAACCTGACTTCGAGAGTCACTTGGGATAACCTTGCCGATATGTATTCCCGGTTAGCAAGAATCACCGGCGATGAAATGACAAAAGGCAGGGCGGATATACTCGCCGCCGCAACCGAAAGCGATATCATCAAGCCCGAACAGGTGCTTCAGATTAGGGAACTCTTTGAATCAGAAGATGAACGGGTGCGCGCAATGCTCGACGAACTCCTGTCCGTCAGGAAGGAGCATCCCGAATGAGGGTCGTCATCCTGCAACCGGGATATCTCCCATGGCTCGGATTCTTCGAGCAGCTTCAACGCGCCGATATATTCGTGATATATGACAACGTCCAGTTCGACAGGCGCGGATGGCGCAACAGGAACCGCGTAAAGGGTCCCGACGGCCAGGTGTGGCTCACTGTTCCCGTCGTTCAGAAAGGACATTTCGGCGAGAAGGTTTGCAATGCTCATATCGACAACCAACAGGCATGGAAGCGTAAACATGTCGAATCGCTGCGCCGATTCTATGCGCGCGCACCGTACTTCAAGAACTACTTCGAACCACTTGCGGAAACAATAAAAAAACCGCATGAAAAATTGATTGACCTCGATATATCATTAATATACTTACTGGCTCGATGGATCGGAGAACCCGAGCCCAAGTTCCGCCGTTCATCGGAGATGGGCATTGAAGGCGGAAGGACATCCCGCTTGTTGAACATATGCAAAGCCCTCGGGGCTGATGAATATTACACAGGCGCGGCAGCGAGAAGATATTTTGAATCGAACCTGTTTGACGATGCGGGCATACGGGTTGAATTCCAGGACTACACGCACCCGGTGTATCCCCAGCTTTTCGGTGAATTCATCCCGTATCTGTCGATTATCGATCTCCTTTTCAACAAGGGAGATGAATCGGCTGATATAATCGCCTCCGGTTGCCGAGATCATTCAGGATAGCAGCTACTTTCCGAAGACGGAAAGATAGCAGCTACCTTTAGCTTGAAGAAGTGAAGGAGCAGCAGTATGACATCGAGTTACAAATTGGTTGATTTCACATTGGATGACCTGCCCGGTGCTGAAAAACTCATCTCGGAGAACAGATTCAAACCGTTCTATTTCGTTCACTCGGTTAAGAATGAGAAACTCAACATACTGGCAACACAACGGTTGTCGCATTTCTTAAGCTCGGATAAAAATACCGGACTCGCGCTCAGGGACGGCAAAGGCGATTTCGCGGCACTGGCGGGATTCCATGAGCTTGACTGGGACACAGCAATACTCGGTGTCGGATGCGGGCAAATTCCCTTCATGATGCTCAGCGGTACCGTCGAGGAACAGGCGATGCAAGCTAAGGAGATGCTGCCCAAAATCATCGATGATGCAAGAGGAATGGGCATCGAAATGATTATGACCAGGACCCCGGCGTTCGATTTCGGCTTGATTCACCCCCTTGAGGATGCGGGGTTCCGCGTGATGGATAACGGGATGACGGCGTTGTATCACAAATCCGTCGAATACGATTACCTGAAAAAAGACCTGATACTGCGTCCCTACCTTGAAAGCGATTTGCTGCCTATCCTTGAAATATTGGCCGGGGCCTATGTCGATGACCGATTCCACAGCGACCCGCGTATCCCCCAGGAGAAGGCGGAAGCCCTGTATGCCGCGTGGGTAACCAATTCCTGCAAGAACCCGGGCCCCGGCGAGGAAATCATGGTCGCGGATCTCAAGGGAGAAATTGCCGGTTTCTTCCAGTACCAACCCGTCCACGATTTCAGCGAAATTACAGGGATAAAGATCCACTCCTGCGGAATTGCCGCGGTGCGGCGCGATCGCCACGGGCTGGGCATCTACCATTCACTGCTCTCACAGGCGATAAAGATATTCATCAAGTCGGGCTCGGTCTATGGCATGACCCGTATTCCATTCAGCATACAACCAATCCTCAAACTCACACTTCGCCTCGGCCCGTCATTCATTGCAAACGACCTGACATTCCATTTGTGGCTGGATTGATGACATTGGACAAAATACGCCCATCCAACTTTTGTTATTATGGGCGAAACTATATATAAGGTGCCCGACGAATATGTAGCCCACGAATCCCATTTCGTGGGTTACACAAGAAGATAAAAAGATGCATGACAAACCGGTAAAATATGATCCACTTGAAGTACACCTCGGCCAGCTTGACGAGTTGAGGGAAATCGATGCCGAACGTGAAACCCAGTCGGAGTTGACCGACGTTATAAAATGGACCGGTCTCGCAAAGACCATCGAATCCCTCGCCCATTGCAAGGCCGATTGGGATCATATCCTTGAATATTTCGAGGAGTACGGGATTGACGGCGAGGACCTGCATCTTTGGCGCGCCTACCGTTCGTTGATCCAGCAACGCTATGCGCGCATCTATGACGACGTCTTTCTGATAACGGACATCCTCGCGCGTGACTACTTCTACTCATTCATCCGCTCACCAAGATTGAAGCGCGCGCGAATTCGTTATACGGTCGAAGCTGTACCGCTGACTTTCCTCGGGCGCAGCGAGGACTATTTCTACACGTACACCGTAACCACCGAACGTCACATCGCGATCATCTCGGTACCCACCAGCGGGCTCAAGTCGGCGTGGAGCTGGCTCGCGCTGCCACACGAGATGGGGCATAACCTGACCGCGAATATCATCGGTTTTCTCAAGGAACTTATCGGCAAAATCGATAAACGGCTGAGACGTCACCGATACCACATCGAAGGCAAACCACCACTTGGCGTAAGCCATGCGAAAATGTTCGAGTACATCTGGCACGCCTGGATGGATGAGGTCACCGCCGATTTCATCGGGATACTCTTCGCCGGACCTTCATATGTCCTTTCGCGCCTGCACGACTCGGTGCCCGAAGCCTATGGGGTTGAGAAGGTTGAGCACTTCCATCTCTCGGTCGCTGATATGCAGGTGCCTCCCCACCCCAACTGTTATATTCGAATACCGATGCTGTGCAGGATGCTGGAACTGGTTGGCTTCAATGAGGAAGCCGACACGATCCTCAAAGCATGGAAGGCTCGCCACAGGAACATACATTACGTCCACGTTGTCGATCCCGAACGTCACCTGATGGAACTCTTCAGGATACCGGTCGATGAGCTTATGCGCAGCTTCGAGGAAGTCGCCGACATCCTCTGCTGCAAGCCGCACGCGTCGCTCGGTAAGAATAAATTGAGAGATATAATATTTTTCAGCGATCTCGACTGGGAAGTTACGAAATATATCGCGAGGCAGCTCCTGCGTCCCGATGATATGGATATCCCGGAACTCGCCCGCCCCGGCCAGGTGCTATCGGCATCACGGCTTGCATTCGAGATGGACCCGGAAAACGCTGATACGATTCACACCAACACCGTTCGCGCCATAATGATGCGCGAAGACCGGGTCGGAAAATCACTCGACCCGAAAAAACCTTAGTAAAAATCGGGATTTCAGAAAATTAACCACGGTTTTTATAAATAGGAATAATTCCTGATAGTATTTACATTCTCGTTACAACTTATGAAACCGGTCATCCGCCCTTGTATTTCCCTCCGATATGTTATCCAGCCATCCGCTTCGCTTCGCGTCAAAACTGTCAAAACGCGGGGCGTAAGGTTTTATGTCCAAAAGCGGAGTTCCGTCGAGAATATCAAGATCGCTCACCCTGAGGATATTATCCTCAATACCCAGCAGGCGCACATTCGAAAGCCCGATTGGATTCGGACGCGAAGGCGCACGCGCGGAAAACAACCCGCGCTCAACCGTCTCCATATATGGAATTATATGTAGCTTGAATGGTTTCGCTCTATGAAACCAGCAGAGGAGGTAGATCCTGTCAAAACCTTCAACGTCCTTCAAACCGGGGACAAATTCGTCGAACACCTCGACGGTTCCCTCGGCTTTTTCCGCAAAACACGGTTGTATAGGCGTGCCGGATGGTTCTTTGAAAGGTGAATGAACAATACCGATCGGTTTGAGTAACATCTCCATGAAATCTCCTTGTGTCTATTCTACACTCATTCATCAAATCCATCCTACTCATGGTTCCACAAATGAACGAGTCTTCGAGTTTACCCGTATCTTCTCAACCACAAACTCAGGGTGGCACTGACAAGCGACGTCTTCGGAGTTCGTCAGTGTTATTTAATCAACAAATGTAACCCACGAATCCCATTTCGTGGGTTATCCTCCAGCTACTACTCCGGCAGAAACTCCCTCGGATCGGTTATTACACCAGTCAAAGCCGATGCCGCACATGCCGCCGGTGACGCCAAATAGACCTCCGCATCCTTACAGCCCATACGTCCCTTGAAATTCCTGTTCGCACTCGAAATGCATACTTCCGCCGGTGCAAGACATCCTTCGTGAGCACCGAGACATGGTCCGCATCCGGGATTCATCAGCACTGCCCCGGCATCAAGCAGGATTTCCAAAATCCCATCATGCATCGCCTGACGTTGAACCTCTTTCGATGCAGGGAACACAAGCAGGCGGCATCCTGATGCAATCCTCTTCCCTTTCAGAATTGCCGCTGCAGCCCGCAAATCCTCAATGCGCCCACCGGTGCATGTGCCCACCAATGCCTGGTGAATCTTAGTCCCCGCAATTTCACTGAGAGGCGAAGTATTGTCAACCGTATGCGGTTTCGCCACTACCGGTTCGAGTATGGACAGGTCGTATGCCAACACCCGCGAGTAAGTGCAGCCCACATCCGAATTTGAAGGCTTCATATCCTCGTCAACGCGATCCTTCAGCCATTCCCCGGCGATTTCATCGAACGGTACATACGCATTCTTCGCGCCCATTTCTGCGCCGAGGTTGCAGAGGGTCATCCGGTCGGACACCGGGAGCGTCGCCGGGTCCTTAGGCACGAACTCAACCGCTTTATACAATGCGCCGTCCGCGCCGATGTCACCGATTATTTGTAGAGCGAAGTCTTTGGCATAAACACCCCGTGGGAATTCCCCCGAAATATCAATACGCATCGTCTCGGGCACGCGAAGCCATATCTTGCCGGTGCCCATTATGACCGCCATCTCGCTGCGTCCGATCCCACACGCGAATGCCCCGACCGATCCGTGCATCGTCGTATGCGAATCCGATCCGACGACCGCCAATCCGGGCTTCACAAAACCCTGTTCAAGAAGCACCTGGTGACATACGCCCATATCGATATCGAAGAAATTCTTCACGCCGAATTCCGCGACGAATTCGCGTATCACCTTGTGATTGTCGGCGTACTTCTCATTCGCCGCCGGCACGCAATGGTCGAGTACGACCACGTGCCTGTCGGGGTCGTCGAGCTTGTCAACGCCTAACGTGCGGAACTTCTGCGATATCGCGGCGGTGTTGTCGTGGCTGAGCGCGACATCGGGCTTGATGGTCACTATCTGCCCGGCCACGGCATCCACGCCGGATTTATTCGACAGCACTTTTTCGGATAATGTTTTCGGCATAACTGCAAAACCCTTTCCTGCATCTAATTGGCAACTAACTCAATGTATAAATATAGCAAAAATATGAACGGGTAGCGCGGATGATGACTCCCCCCGGGTAGCGCGTATCTATAGGTCGCCCTGCGACCGATGATGCGCGCCCCTGACTGCAACCGGAACCGGGTAGCGCGTAATGGGTAGCGCGTATCTATAGGTCGCCCTGCGACCGATGATGCGCGCCCCTACAAACGATCAACCTCAAACACACTCCCCGGCAATTCCTGCCACGACCGATACGAACTCCACTCCCAATCGACCGGATCATCCACCAACCCCCATTTCACCAGGTTGGCGTGAATATATTCAACCTTCTCTCTGAACTTCTTCTCAGACGCTACATTGTAATCATAAAACCCGCGTTGCCAGAAAGCATTCTTCCCATTTGGTTGTGTAATAAGCACATCCTCGAAATCCGCGTCATCACGCAATATCCCTACGATACGCCGTCCGAAACTCCCTTTGTACCGCTTAACCGCCTTTACAATTCCAATATCTGATGGGACATACCAGATGATATGCATATGATTCGGCATTATAACAAAGGCGAATATCCTCGCATCGTATTTGCTTCTTACCTGCGCCATGTGTTCCAGAAGCATTTCCGGTACGCCCGGATGAATCAGGATATGGTGTTTTTGATAGGAGTTGAATGTGGTGAAATGGTATTCGGATTCCTTGTCGATTCTTACGCGCATTGGTGTTTAGTTACATGCGCGCATCATCGGTCGCAAGGCGACCTATAGATACGCGCTACCCTTTCCCGTTATATATTCTACGCCTTTCCAGCAGTTCCTTTTCCGGTAACCGCGTTTTCACCACGTCCGGGTAACGGGTATCTATACCTCGCGAAGCGAGGTCGCCGAAGGCGTGATGCCCGTTCCAGGAGATCCATGAAATTCAACTTCCTTATCCTTCCGTGCGCGCATCATCGGTCGCAGAGCGACCTATAGATACGCGCTACCCGTAGAGTATTGTCATTTATATCTAAAAGAACAATCCTTCGTATAACTACTCACTCAATTCCTACTTATGCAGCGGTTCGAAGTTCGCGAAGTCGGCATGGTTGATGATGATTGCCTCGGTCGTTACGCGACCGCCGTCCCCTTCCTTGGAATGCATCGCGATGCAATGCATGACTTCATCCGGGATCCCCTCGTCATAGCAGAGTCCCACGCCGCTGAACGGATGCCGGAGCATCTTGCCGTGATGCGCCTTGAATGTGCATCCCGCGTCATCACATTCATACTCAACCAGCTTGCCCACATCGTGCAGAAGCGCGGCGCATATGAGGATATCCCGGTTGATGGGCATCCGCTCGCCGTATGTCCGCTCCAGGCCGTCCGCGATACCGATCGCCACGCGAGTGACCCCCTGCACGTGCTGAAGGTAGCTCACCTCGCAGTTCTCGATAAGCAGGGTGAATGAGATTTTCTCCATATCCTCCGGCTGCCATCCACCCTTATCGAGGGCTTTGGCGTAAATCCGCATTGTCTTCGCGCGAAGTTGCTCATCCCTTATAAGTTCAATTTCCGGCAATAGTTCAAGTATTTTCTCTTTCATGATTTCCTCCCGATATTCAGCTCGTGTTTTCAATCATCAC
The DNA here is from genome assembly GCA_965372275.1 of uncultured bacterium. Lineage (GTDB taxonomy): Bacteria > JAJVIF01 > JAJVIF01 > JAPKYR01 > CAZSPL01 > CBDVBS01. The sequence goes on from CBDVBS010000020.1 coordinate 12,483, forward strand.
ATACACGGCGGAACGACATTATATATCATCTTTATAAATAATTAAGTATCATCGGGCTTTTACCAATCACATAACAAATGTATAATCTCCACCTGATGCTTAAAGCAATCGCGGATTTCTGTATCGATCATCCCGCTCTACTGGGAGTGCTGCTCGTTGTCGCGTTAGCCGCCGGGGCATACGGTGCAACGCAGAACGCGATCGAAGCTGTCCCCGATATTGTCATACCAGTTGTTATCGTAACGGTGCCATATCCCGGTGTCGGGCCGGAGGAACTCGAAGCCGAGATCACGAAGGACCTTGAGGATGCGCTATCCACAATTGAAGATGTGGACATGCTTGAGTCGTACACGAGAGAAGGCCTGTCCATGGTTATCGTTACCTTCCTCGCGGGCGCCGACCTTGATAACGCGGTTGACGATGTGCAGAAGACCGTCGATCGCGTTAAGTCGGAATTCCCCGATGATGCCGAAGACCCGATGGTTGTCGAGCTGAATTTCTCGAACGTACCGATAATCCAGGTTACCGTATCCGGCAACACAGACTCGATCACATTGAAATCAGCAGCCGAACTTCTCGAATCGGAGATAAAACGCATCGAGGGTATCGGCGGCATCGATATGTACGGCCAGGTCGAACGCGAAGTGACAATCGCCATCGACGCCGGACGTCTCAGCGCAATGGGAGTCGGGCTGAATGAACTTACGGGCATATTGCGCGGCGAGAATATCGACCTGCCCGCCGGAAAGCTCAAGGTCGGTTCGGGAAAATACCTGCTGCGTACCGGAAAGCGATTTAAGTCGCTCGACGAGATACGCGAACTCATCATCAGGAATATCGACGGCGGGATTATCCGCCTCAAGGACGTAGCCCAGGTGCTCCCCCTTTCGGAGGAGGCCGGCAGCTTCAACCGCCTGAACGACCGCGAGGCAATCACCCTCTACGTTCATAAAAAACAGGGAACCAACACCATCAACCTTGGCGAGCAGGTCAAGGCCCTGCTCGTGGATATAGCACCGCGGTTGCCCGAAAGTGTGACCACGACGGTAACCGGGGATGTCGCCGACGATACACGCCAAACCTTCAATGCAATGAAAAGCTCGGCCATCTTCGGCGGCTTTCTTGTGCTCGTCATTGTCACGATATTTATCGGGTTCCGAAACGCGCTACTGGTGAGCCTGGCAATTCCATTCAACCTCTTCATAGCGTTCTTCCTGATGTACATCACCGATGTGACATTCTCGACGCCGTCACTCATCGGCTTGATCATCGTGCTCGGCATGCTCGTTGACGAGGACATCGTTGTCGTCGAAAACAGCTACCGTCACCTCCAGCTCGGTGCGACACGGGACCAGGCGGCAAGACGCGGCATTCACCAGGTCGGCAAAGCTATCGTCGCGGCGGGCCTTACCACGATGGCGTCCTTCCTGCCGATACTCCTTATCACAGGTGTGGCCGGCGAATTCATGAAATTTATCCCAATAGTTGTTACATACTCACTGATAAGCGCCATGATCCTCGCGCATACAGCGCTGCCGATGCTCGTAGCCCGCTATCTCAAACTGCGGAAGGGTGACCTGATACATCGTGTCGATGAAAACTCGATGCACGATTTCGACCGCGAGTTTCTTTTCGCCCCATGGTTGATGCGTCCATATGAACGGATGCTGCGGTGGAGCCTCAAGAAATGGTGGGTACTGTTGCTTATATGCATAGTGGCTCTGTTTGGCGCGATGGGCTTGATCTTCTCCGGTGCGCTCGACTTTGAATTGTTCGGTGATTCGCCATATCCGAATTTCCGGGTCTACATTAATCTCCCCGCTGGAAGTGTCCTTTCCGAAACGGACAAGGTCGGACGCACCGTGGAGGAGTACCTGCGTGAGCAGTCGGATGTGAAATTCTATCTGACCTCCATCGGCAGCCGTGCGTGGGGCCAGCAATGGGGAGGTTCAGGCAGCGCCGAGAATGAACGCCTTGGGGATATCTACGTCCAACTCATCGAGGATAAGGAACCGCTTCTTGAAAAAATCGAACGGCATTCCGATGCGATAAGGGAAATGCTGGTGGCATTTCCAGGCGCGCGCATGGATATTCAGCGCGAAACCCATGGCCCGCCGACCGGTTCACCGATCCTTATCCTGATCAAGGGCGATCTGTATCCGATCCTGCGCGAAGGTTCACTGCAAATTCAGACGCTTCTCGAGGAAGTGAACGAGGAACTCAAAGCCGATGCGGGCAGGGATATCATCACCGATATACAGGATGACTATCCCGAGCCCAACCCGGAGGTGTTCTTCGACCTCGATCGTGAACGCATGTCCCTTTACGGTCTTAACACGGCAATGGTCGCGTCGGACCTTCGCACCGCCATCAACGGAACAAAGGTGGGGGAATTCACATTCGAGGAGACGGACGAGCAAGTCGATATCAACGTACGCTTCCGTACCGAGGACCGCAGGGACCTGTCCAGGATATCCAACATCCTCATGCGCACCGCGACAGGAGCGTTGGTGCCGATCAACCAGTTGGGGAATATAGAACTTTCATCATCCTTCTACAGTATTTTCAGGCGCGACGGGGTTCACACTATCAACATACGCATGGACCTTGCGCCGGGCGTTACTGCCGCGCGAGTCAATCCGCATATCGAAAAGAAACTGAAAGAAAATGATATCCTCCCCGCGGGATATACATGGGAAATCACCGGCGAAAACGAAATGACCGAGGAGAGTTTCGAGGGTATCGGTATTGGCTTTATCCTGGCGATCCTCCTGGTATTCACGATCCTCGTTGCCGTATTCGACAGCGCCATACAACCGCTGGTGATAATGCTGAGCATACCGTTCTCCATCGTGGGAGTAGTAGTCGGATTGCTGATAACCGATACGGCATTCGGCCTGCTTCCCGGGATCGCCATCGTTGCATTGAGCGGAATCGTGGTGAACGATGCCATCGTGCTCATCGACTACATCAATTACCTCCGTAAAAGCGGGATGGACAAGCGTACCGCGGTTGTGGAGGGCGGAAAAACCCGGATACGCCCGATCTTCATGACAAGCCTGACGACATCCTTAGCGGTACTCCCGCTTACCCTTGGAATGTTCGGCACCGGCGCGGAATGGAGATCCTTCGGTGTATCGCTTATCTCCGGCCTTATGGCCGCCACCGTGTTGATACTCGTCGTGATACCGAGTTTCTACTACGCAATAACCAACTGGGAAGACCGGCTTTCGGCGAGAAAACAAAAACGCGAAGCCGAAGAGCTTGAAAGATGGAAGCAAGTCAAACCCCGTGGATCGGAGGATGATTGAGACATATGAATCATCGGACAAATAAATTCCTGCTCACATGCTTCCTGTGTTTGCTGATATTTTTTATCGGATGCGACAAGGGAACGGATACCCGTGAGGAAAATGAAAAGGACACTGGCGAGCCGGTCCGGGCAAATACAATAGAAGATGATGAGTCAACCGGGGAGATTAACCTGCCGGCCCCAAAGGATATCTCAGGGGAAGACATAGCACGAAACTGGCCTGATGATATTCCCCTGATGGAGCCATACACCATCCACAACTTCATGTCGGGCGAAGCCTTCACTCAACTGGTGATAGTGGTACCTGAGTCTTTCGAGGATGTAGTGCAATATTACGTTGACAACCTCGAAGCGTCAGGGTGGGAAACATACGGCGAGATGCATGGTGCTCCGCCGGTGCTGATCTCCTGGCAATGCAGGAAGGATGATCGCGAACTCGATATTATGATCAGGTATGATGGCAAGCAGGAAGCGAGTTTTGTCACATTGAGACTTGGTCTTTCTTCTAATGAAGATGAAGAATAGTGGGTTTTCCACATCGCGCGAATTATCCACATTCCTTCCACGGATTCAATGCTAATAAGTAGAAATCCCGTCTAAATATCCAACTTTTGTTATTATTTCCTGCAAAGGTTTAACAGTAAATCAACCTGACCTCTCCCGATTAAATCAAATTAAATTATAATTATTAATATTATTTAACTCTTTCGTAGAGCGATTCGCTGGTCTCGGGGCAAATCCTTCTATAATATCCTTATTAATATTAATTATTATGATGGATGCATATTTAAGAGGAATTACTGCAGGTACTCATGTATAAAGTTATCCACAATCTATAAACAATATCAGTCATTGGTGATATTCAGAACAGGGACAGTCTCCAATGGCGCATTTTTAAGCTTTCAACACTGCTCTGGCAGCGGGTTTGCGTGGTT
>CBDVBS010000021.1:0-16411 GCA_965372275.1 uncultured bacterium
CCAGTTCGGTGCCCCCACGCTAAGGTCTATATAGATGTGTCCAGCGATGGGGGCGGCGCGAGCTACATGTCCCCAAATGTAATTTTGCCTTGACTTAACATCAATGGCAAGCCAAGTATCCCCCGCATCGTCATCCAACAACGCCCACACACCGTCTGCGATAAAGTTTACCCCGGCGTTCTGCCAGTATCGCAAAGCATTCTCGTAGCTAATATCAGCAACACCCCATTGACCGTTTGACTTATACGCTATCCCGCATCGCTGGTTAGCCCATTGATTCTGTAGCGAGTCTGTGCAGATCGTCGCACGCACAAACGCCTCGGTTACGGTGTCCCAAAACGCTATCCTTAATTCATCGGCAGTCGGAATCGTGTATGCTTTAATATTTCCGTCCGCAACGGCGTTCGTTATATCGCCTGTGACTGTTATCTGTGTGTTCGGCCCTACCGGAAACGCAAACGCCGATACCCAGTCACCGTCATTGCCCGTGGAACCGTTGACCTCAAATGTCACGCCCCCGCCGAATTCAGCGGCGTGATTCCCCGCGATTGTGAATACTTCGGCCACGGTGTCAACGGCTATGATATTGTACGTCGCCAAGGATTCCCGCGCCGTTGATGTGACGCCGTATGTTACGGGGTATCTATACGTCATAGTGTCCTCCGGCTCGAATGGTAATATCGGCCCCGTCCCGTTGCACCCCGCGAACAGAAGCATCGTCATGATTAGAATCAGTAAGTATTTCATATACCCTCCTCAAGCTGTTATGACCTCCCCGTAATAGACCACCCTGACATTCACATCCACCGACCCGTTATTAAATACGTCCACCTTCAACGTACCACTATCATCATAAACTTTCAAGACGTGAACCCCGCCGCCGGTCTTACCGAGATGTTCATATCCGGACGCAATAGGATCAGTCGAGCCGACCGGCGTAAACTGCAACCGCGAGAAATGCAAGTCAGCATTATCGGTTATTGTCGCAACCGAGATGGTTGCAGAGGAGCCTACCGTTAGCGCAGTTGCAGCGGTGATAGTTATCTGGGTAGGATTCTTGAAATCATAAATGCCGCCCCCCGGCCCTGAATCGCTAAAGTATTTTCTTTCAACCGCAACTTTACGCGGCGGTTTAGGCCGTATGCGGGTAATCTCCAATACCTTTTTTTTGATAACCTGCATGGATAGTCGCGGTAATGTTTTACCATCTGCTACGCTGTTTGGCATTACTCAATCACCGCCGCTGAATGATTCATCACGGTTCCCGAAGTGCGTTGTCCATCCGCTGTCAGCGACACCCGGTAAGAATGGATTACTCCTGTGTAGTCATAAACAGAATCCCCGTCCTCATCGACACTAATAGTTATTCCCAGTTCCGGTTTGGCCGGAAGGATGAAATCATAATCGTATCCCTTCATTTTGTGCCGCGTTAATCTAATCTTCAGCATCGTGCGTCCGATGCTCAATGCCGCGCTCCGCGTTGTTGCGCCAACCTCGTGGTGATATGCCCGCGGGCATCCATCTGTTCCAGCTGATTTAACGCCGCCCCTCAACTTGATATGAGAGTCAGGAGCATAGACGTAGGACACGTTCCCAATGAGGTCTTCCCTGTCGGTCGTTTGCACATAAACATATTTAACCGTGTCGCCTTCGATAACAAGATCGTGTATCCAGGCATAGTGATTTGGCCCGTCCTTCGTACCCGCCATGTAATCCCACAATACGCGAACCGCATTAACGCTGCGGTCGATGAATTGCGTAAATGTGGCTTCGACCCATCTACCGTTAAGCTCCGGCGACCCCTCGATCTCACATCCGAGGTCAAACCACGTCCCCGCGTGTGTTGTCGCGTTGTAATCGTTACATCCCTGCAACCTGACCAAGTATGATTTCTGGTCGTTCTGATGCGGTTGATGCGTGTCAATAACTCTGTATTTATTTATCTTAATGTTTACCCTATCAAGATTTATCGTGGGCGGTGTTACTCCCGCGCCAAAATACCAATGGCCGAACTCGATTGCACCCGCCGGGTCATGGTCAAATATCGCGCCCAACTTAGTCCCCGGCTTACCGTCGGCAACAAAGTTCATCCCAGAGTTGCCAGCGAGTAGGTATGTCGCACCGGTTCCGTATTCAAAACTTTCGCCACCTGCTGAAACAGCCCGGTAAGAGTCTGGACTTGTGCCGCCGCCTCCGGATACCTGGTAGTGGGAATATGTTTCCGATACCCTATTCAATGGCTGATCGTCCGTGTAGCGGACTCTCACAGCCGAATTGACACCATCTAATCCATCGTCATCCTCTATCGCTGAAATCTTCGGCACTGATATTGTCGGTGCGTCATTGGCGATTATCTCTAATTTGAACTTGCCGTCACCGTGACTAAACCAGAATTTCAATTCATTGCCAAGGTCGATTGATGCCAGCAAGTCTTGAATAGCATCAAACACATAGACCGGCCTTTCCTCCGGGTCGTACTCGTATCGGTTTATTCTAATGTCGATTGCGTCAAATGTGAGATCACCTGCAACAAAACCAGGCCCACCATTCGTCGCGGGTTCGGTCATCATTGATGTGATAATTTCGCTAACCGTAAGGACGTATGCCACGGCGGGGAGACTAAGCACCCTATCCTCGTCATAGACGCGGTACGTTACCCGGTATGCCCCGGTAGCCGCTTCAGGTAGAACGAAACACCCTTCCTCTGGGATTACTGCGAATTCCTTTTCGTTGCGGAGCGTTGTCCATGGATCGGCACCGACCGGATCGTGTTCCAATTTAATCGCCCCCGGCGCAATCATCTTGCACAGCTTTTCATATGCAGCAGTAGTCGCAACGTGAGCGGCAGCGACGGTTCCGAAAACACCACGTATGACGTTCCTCAATCGGTAATAAGTATCACCGTCCGCATCGTCGTAACCGTCGTAGTATAGCCACTCGTTCTGAATCTTCATCCATCCACGCGGAACGAAATTAACAAATGTGCTGCCGACTATAATGCTTTTGTTTATGATATTACCGGCAACTGCCGCGCTCGGAATTACTTCATTGACAATGATATTCGTTACCGCGCCTGTCCACGTTGCAGAAACGATTGTATATATTCCTGCATTTGCGCCGGTATCAACAGTCATCCTCGCATCGACCGGGGAGCCTTCAGAGTTGTTGAAATCAAATTCAGGTTCTACATTGGATAACGTACTGAATGTTTGCGTTCCTGTGTTGACCGCGCTTATAACATACGTCCCGATGCCGATGCTCACTTTCAGCGTATCGTCTTTACTATCCGCATCCCGTATCCAGCAATCGACCGCTGCCACATCAGTAGGATCAGGCCACAACGTATCACCCTGAAATGTCCCGAAAACGGATGTCGCAACTAATGCGTACCGAGTACAGAGGATGGAATCAGTTGCCATTTGCCAAACATCTGCCCCGTCCTTTTTCGCAAGGGCATTAAGCAGGATTCCATCCCAGCCATAAATGAGGACTTCAAGATAACGGCCCGATGCGAAATTCTGATATTTAGGTTTTTTTATAACGTAGCCACGCCACCACGTTATATCGCCGTCCGTGAATATCACGGTCGAATTTAACTGACAGGGATTATTTACGTCATCTGTTTCATCACCGTATATAGCCATGACATCTGACTTGATATACATGACGGCCATTGAAACAGTATTGAAATCGCCTTCCATGTGGAAGTTAGCGACCGGAACCGTCCCGGTTTTACCAGACGCACCGGCGGTCTTGTTGTAAAGTGGGTTGTTGAATGTAGCAGAATAAGCACACATTATGTTGCATCAAATAATGTAGTCACGCTTTGAATCTCGAAATCAATCATGTATGTTTCGGCATCCATCTTTTGTGGGGACTCGACCCGTCCCGGCATCCGCTGTATATAACCATAGTAATCGACAAAATACGCATTCCTATCCGGGTCTTTCGTCAATGACTGTGCATAGTCGTAGATATTGAGATACACCGCCCCCGTGCCGTCGGCATCCCTGAAGTACCAGAGCAGGCTCATATCATCCATTGCCACAGCTAAATATGTCGCATCAATCGAAGCGTGGGTCGGCCCGTAATATACGAGGTCGGCTTTTCGTACTACATTATTTACGTCACGGTAAGTCTGCTTAACCTGATACTGCAGGTCGAGAATAAGCGGCCCTTCCATATCAAGATTGAGCATCATATGATAGAACTCAGGAGCCGTTGTCACCGATGCGACCGTACATCGTATCCAGTAAACGGTTGCCGGTAAATCGCCGCCCTTATTCGTCGTTGCCCACGATGCCAATAAATCCCACGCCGCGTACCCGTGTTGACTGAATACAGCGGTTGAATCGTGATAAGGTGTGAACGCCGCCCACGCCGCGCCATTCCAATACTCGCACGTTATTGCTCCGAGGACTCCGGCTGTTTCGTAGCGGAATCCGAGCAGGTATGTTTTCGCAGTCCATCCGAAATAGACGTAATCAGCGGCGGCTTCCAGGAATGGAACCGGTGTCCCCCACAATGTTTTTGATTCGGCACTAACATCGGTGTAGGACGCAAGCCCGTCATCAAACACGACGGTGTAATCCGGGTATTTATTCGTCGCGGTTATCATCACACGGTCATTCGCCATTATGTAGCACCTACCCTACCGGCCTGGATATAAAGGTTCCTGTCTATTGCGGCGATCCCCGCGCCCGCGCTTGACGTAAGCATCGACTTAGTGACATTCAATAAGTCGGTCATTCGTGACTCAAGCCAGGGGTCACGGACATAGACAGGCTGTGACGGGGTTTCGCCGCGCTTCTTTTTGCCGAACAGACCGCCGAGCAGTCCGCCGATTGCGCCGCCCAACGGCCCCAACCCCGGTATCATCATTCCGATAGCCGGGAGTATGGATTGCATCGCGCCGCCGAACCCGCCTGATGCCGCGCCGCCCATGCCAGCGGCTAAGAGGGATTGCCAGTTATCTTCAAGGTTGGTCATGAAGCTATCTGTCATCTCATCCATCATCTCATCCATATCCCCCGAAAATCCCGGCATCGCCGGGTCTAATGTGAACGGTCCTTTATAATCATCTTCGTAAGCAGGCCATCCGAGAGCCGGTTTCTCCCACCATTGTTTTTTCATCAAACTAAAAGCAAGTGGGTCATCGGGCCCGTAATGATAGCCTTTAACCCTTCGTGGCAGCTTAGGCCCCAGATAAGGTTTCCCGGCAGCAACCCACGCATCATACTCCTCGAATAACCCTTCTGGCCCTGGGGGAAGGAAGGGAGCTTGTGCCTGCATTGCTCCGGCCACCTTCATTAAGGCATCCGCTAATCCACCTTTTCCGGCGAGAGCATTCGTTAAATCCTCAACCGCATCCGTCGCATTGTTCGTCACCGGAATATAATCATCAACTATAGTACCGGCAGAATCCGCAATTGCCTGGTCTATATCTAATTGCGCTTGTGTAATTTCATTAATGAAATCCGCCACTGCAATAGTGCCAACATGAAGGTCGCCAAGTTCTTCTTTCATCTCCTTAATATCAGCAGTGATAGCATTAATCGTGTCTTGCAGCTTGCCGCCCTTTTCATAGTCACCTATCTCAATCCCAAAATCTCGGAGCATTTCATCAAATATTGTGCCCTTCCACCTGGATTCTACATCTGCGAGCTTCCCCCAAGATTCTAATATCCATTTAACGCCTGTAGCCATTCCAATAGCTAAATCCTTGATACCAGTCCGGGCTATTCTAAGAACCCAAACTATTTGAGCCACACGTTTGACTACAGATAAACCACCCTTAACTACTGCAGCAAATCCTTTCCCGACTAAATCTTCACTTGAGTCTTTAGCTTCATCAACAGAGTCAGCCAAATTATCTACCCACGTAACCATAACTTTAAGGAGTGCGATTACACCGGGACTTTCCGCAACCCAGTCTCCAATCTTCTCCATAAAATCTCCCCACCCTGCATGAAGTATCGTCATAGATCCAGCAAATGTGTTCGTCTTCTCAATCGCCATTAACCAACCGGCCTCAGTACCCTTCACAATCTGATCGAGCCTTTCAGTTGAGTCAGCCGTCATATCGACTTGAATACCGTACCGTGAAAAAGCGTTCAAAGTCGATGAAAGTGTTTTACCCAAAAGTATCGCCGATGCCTTGTAATCAACTTTATAAAGCGTACTGATCTGGACAATGGCCTTCATCGCTTTAGGCAGTGCATCAGCGGATAACTTAGTAAGCCCCTCTATCATCCCCATCGTTTCAAGAGTTACTTCATCCGCAATACCTAACAACTTCTGAAGGCTCGAAGCATACTGCTGCAATCCTTTGCTGGCTTCTTCGCTGTAATTACCTGATGCGGTCAAGGCAGCATTCAGAGCCGTCACAGCTTCCTCTTGCAAGGCTGCGGCCTCGATAGCCTGCTTCATCCAAGTTACAGCTTTCCTGATAATCACCAACCCAAGGAAGGCAGCGATCAATCCTTTCACATTAAATACCGCCGCCTTGAATCGTGACCCCATCTTTTTCACAGCATTACCGATCCGCTGCAAATGCGCGCTGCCTTTCGTGGCCGCCGTCTTTAATCCCGGCGTGAGCTTATCAGCTACCTTCAAAACAACTTCTAATATTTTACTCTGTGAATTCATCGGTTAATCATCTGTCGTTCGCGTTCCTTATACTTCTCACTCTGCAACTCATTATCCTTTGAACTCATTTGCCCCATCGCTTTGACGTACCAGTCCGGTTGATCCCCGATGCCGCCCGCGCAAAATAGAAACCCGTTCTTGTAATGTCCATATAGCGTAGCCTTTAACCAAGTGAACGGCGTTACCTGTTCCCACGGGCATCCGTCAATGATGTGCTGCTCAATTATCCCCGTCTCAGGATCAACCGTTCTAAGGCTCTTTATTTCGACGCATCCAATATACGGACAGTCATCTATTCCGGGACAATCGCCACATCTGTCGAGTCCGTCGGAGTGGACAAGTCCGAGGTAAAATCCACGTTATCACGTTCATCCTTTTCCTCATCCGGTTCGGGCGTATCCGTTTCCGCAACGGCTTCAAGAATTTCCGTATAGAGTGCATCCGGCAAGCGGTCGAGGATTTCAGATCTCAGACACTTGTGATTCTTTCCGCTGATACGAACCTGATCGTACTTCAATTCAAGCGGTGCGTTTGTTTCGGAATCGGTGACACCTTCGAGTCCCACTAATGCGAATCGAATCCTGTCAAAGGTCGCATCGCCGGGATTAACTGAATGGCCCATCTTCTGCTTGCCCTTTTGATTCAGCTTCGCTTTCCCTGTTTCCTTGTCGAATAACGGGACCTCCCTGAGATGTTCTCCGGGGATATGAGTTGCCACGCTATTTGGTAGCATCCGCAACTGATACCGCGTTTCCCCTGACTCATCACACTTGGCTATCCGCCATTCCTCCGACAACCGTTTCGGTTTAGCTTGTAGCATTTAAGCCCTCCTCAAGGTTATGTATAGACTAACTGTAACTGCGTGTCGGCATCCGCCCACGACATATCGCAGCTTATCGTCTGCGTACCAACCCCGTCAATTTCCCCTTCCTGCGGCACGGCGTTCATATATCCGTCAATTGAAACAGTGCAGATATTCCCGGCGGTTGCGCCGACAACAAATGTAAGCGCGATCTTCGTGCCAGCGATAAACAGGCTGTGGAAATCAAGGTCGCTGAAGGGCGGGCGTTGAACGGTGAAAGTGAATGTGGGCATCATTCCGGTCAGTTTCGGCGCGGCAACAGCCTTCACGGATGCTATATCCAAATTCGGGCTGTTGTTTGTCGCGTTGAGCGGGATATTGATTTCCTTCATAACGAGCGTTTTGGTATTGACCGTGCATGTCAACCCGGCGGCGATCACCGATGCACCCGATGTCGCGGCTACCGCCGCCCCCGCCGCTTCCGTGGGTGCTTCGTATCGACCGTTAAACGACCACGCCAACTCAACAGCTTGCGCGGGGGTTACGATCATGTTCACCGTGCCGATAGCATCATTGCAGGCGTTCTTAAACGCATTGCCGATATAGAGGTCGATGTCAACCGGGGCAACGTTCGTCACCACGTCTGCCAGCAGTCCGGTTATCTCATACGTCACCGACGTAACGGAAACAACAGCTTCCTTGAAACCCATCGCCATCCATAACGCCTTGTCGCGGGGTACTGTCCCCGCAGTTCCGGAACCGGCAAGCTCCGTTGAAAACGGCATCGAAGAAAACACCGCGCCCGGTTTCGTCTTCGGAATCAGCGTCAAGGGAACGATGCTCGTACCGCTATGCACCATGCCCTCGACAACCTGGCTGCCGATGTTAAACGCCGGGACTGACTTGTCCCCGAACTCGACTCTTGAAAGTACCTGTATATCACTCATTTATTTTTCCTCCGTTGGATAGTCTGAATCATTCCCGTACACAGCCTTGAGATAGGCACGTTTGTTCCCTTCCGTTTTTGTAACCCAGTTAGCTAAGGGATGACCTTTCGGGCAAGGAAGGGTGTCTGACAGCTTCTTAGGCTTCGGCGCCGGTTTCTTCTTTTCTTCTGGCATCACATATTCCTCCGGTATTTGACGACGTATCGCCTGATAAGATATTTATTCGTGTCGCTCCATCCTTCGATTGGCATACATTCGTGAACAAGCATCGACATGCATGTGCCGCCGATGGTTATGTCAGCGTGGATCGCGTCAATAATCTTTTCATCGAAATCGCGCACATCGTCTATTGTCGAATCCGCATCACCGATGATTTTGATAAAGACATTCAGGTCAATGGTCAATAGCTGCGTGATGGAATAAGTGGGCAAGTCCCCGCCCTCGACAATTAGACAGGCCGGGTAATCACCGGCTGATAATTCAGCAGTATGTTTTATATTATCCTCGACCAGCCCAAAGCCTAACGACGCATCAGTTATCTGTGCAACCAGAGCGGCAAGGATTGTTTTTTTCGCTTGGCTTGCCATTAGAAACCTATTTCCTTTTTCAACTCCTCAATTACCTTTTCCGCTTCATCCATAATGGGCGTCCTGAAAAACTTCTTCTCCCGTATCTTCATGTGCCGCGTATGAGCCTTTACACCGACATAGCCGTACTTACCGCCCTTACGCGCATGAGCTTTCACGTTTACCATCCCATCAAATCCGTACTCGTGGACGGCGGCGTATTCGACATCGGAGCGTTCGCCAACATCGAATTTCCTATCGGCTGACTTTCGCATAAAGCCTTTGAACGAACGTTTCAACCGACCGTGCTGAACCTTCAGGACTGAGGGATAGAACCGTAGCGATGCCCTCTCGAATCGTCGCGGTAACGCATTAACCTTTTCCGTTACGAGCTTCTCATTCTTCTTCGCAAGGTCATCCAGCAGCCCGGTCATCGCGCCGCCGATATCTTCTATGTTTGCCGTCTTGGTCAAATACTCAATCTCCGATAATTATTCAGGATGCGCATGGTGTCTTTCGGTAACTCATTCACATATCGTTCAACCGTCAACCCCTCGACACCGACCGACATTGTACTTACCCCGCGACGCCCCCCGCCTTTTTTGCCTTCCATCCACATCAGTTGTGCGATGGTGCATACCGCGTATTCGAGATCACGCGGCACGTTGAAGTCAACGTCGATGCCGAGCACTTCCCAATTAGTCGTGCTGTATCCCGCGCTATAAGTAACTCTTATCCCCAACTCGTATGTCGATTTCCACTTCGACCATGTAGCACTCGTTTCCTGTCCGAGTGCCGGGTATTGCAGATAGCGCTTGTCGATAAGCGCGTAGTAATCCGAGTCTTCTTCTTCGTAAGCACTCACGCCGTCCCATAATTCAATCAGGCTGATTTCATCAACCGGATATTCCTGAAGCCACAGCCGACTCGTATCATTACCCGTGTAGAGTTCTTCTGAGTAAGTAGTCAACGCCAATGCGCGGCCCGTAAACAGGCATACCATTTCGGTTGCCGCTATGAGCAGCAACTTGAGTTCATCGTCCCATGTGATCTCATCCTCTTTCAGGAACGCATTACTTTTTAGCATTTTTAATCGCGCCAATGATGTCATTACTTAAACTCCGTCGGGCCTCTTGAGTTTTCCTCGATACAAATCCGTTGCGCTATCAATCGGCGGGCGAGGCCGTTAGTAAGTCTTGCGACCCCGCCCGCCCGGTAATTCTCATAGTCGCGTATGAAGCGAACCCTGATCATGCGGTTGCGACTGCCACGGACTTCTGCGCGGACTTGGCCATACGAGCATTGCCAAGAGTGACCGATGCCGCAATAAGAGTGCCGCTTGTGTTGGTGCCTGTGAGGGTGAACACAGCTTTGATGTAATTGGCATTGCCGATGTAACCAAGCCGATATGTGAAGTCATCCTCTGCCGGGGCATCAACCACAATGGCATTGCTCGGACTCGTGGTACCGTCGATGACCTCCGCGTCCGCAACGTCAGCGAACGTACCGTTGTACGCGTCGCACTCCGTGAGCTTGCACGTGTAGTACAGAGACCCCGAAAGGGTATCCGCGCATTCGCCAAAATGGAAGTTGACCGTGACGCTGTTGTACTTGCTCACATCAACCGGGGATGAGGTGTTTGTGGCTGTGACAGAGACAGGATCGGTGATCTGGCAAGTGTCATGCTTACTGAAATTATCAATCATGGCTTTTCATTCTCCTGTTGTATTTGCCACTACTTAGGTGGTCTTCAAAATCTTGATCGCCTCTGCTTTGACAACCTGTCCGCCGACGCGCTTGCGGAACTTGAAGATGACTTTCGGCCAACTCCCGTAAGGATCGCGCTGAAGCACGAGACCAAGGCGGTCAACTATCTCGTAGCCGACACCAAAGTCACCGAGGTACAGCGGGTACGTGTCCGAGCCTTCATCAGCGATGGTCTCGCAGATAATGAACGGGCGTCCGAATATCACATCGGGAGGCCCGGCGGCAAGCCCCGGCTGCCACAGGAAATTACCCGTGGTGGCCTGAAGCTGAAGGATGCTCTGCAGCGAGTTGCTATTAAACATCCACGTTGAGCGACCGCGATAAGGGCTTTTCAACGCGCCCCACATCTCCGCAAAGTCCTCAGCCGCGATAACGTTCGTTGCACCGGCCCCCGTGCTTGCCACGACTGCCGGATAAAGGGCTGCGTCGGTTCCGACATTGGTCACGATGCCCATCGGACAGCCAACGCCGTCACCTGAAATGAACTTCGCGCCTTCGCCGTAGCCGATTGCTTCCCCGGCCTGTGATGCGATCTCCGCTTCCATGAACCTTACATCGTCGAGCAGATCACCTGATACGGGTATCTTGACGATGCCCGGATGTGCCGGGATTTCGTAAGGCTGGTAAACGGGTTCGCTTTCCGTGCCGGAGCCGGTCTCAGTCTCCCAATACATCGTGGGATTACCTGTGCAGCGATAACCCTTTTTCCTGTCACCGATGGTCAACGGCGTGACTTTAGCAACGGTGCGAACCGGGTCGATGTCAACAACGTTCTTGAGAATCATTGCCTCAACGTCGGGATCGACAAACAATCCACCGGCGGTAATGACACTTTCTGCCAGCGTCTTGTACCCAGGGGCGTTCATAAACGCCTTCGTACTGTCCTTGAAATCGCGGGTCTTACCGCAGGAGGAACTTATCCAATCCCGGAACGCATCCCTGTGCTCGGATGTCTTGAGTCCCGCGTCGTTCACGGCCTCGCGCCCGCGTTCGAGCTTGAGAAACATTTCATCGTTCTTCGCCTCTTTTGCTTTCGCATCGGAGAGCTTGACGAACTGCCCCGCAAGGTCTGCGGTGATCCCCTCGACTGCCTCACTCATAGGCTTATCGCCCATGTCCTTCCGTAGCCCGTCAATGTCCTCACGGGCTTTCACCAAGAGCGTACCGAGTTCACCGATCTTCTCAATGGCCCCGGCTATGTCTTTTTGTGTGTCTTCTGCCAAAATGTTCACATCCTTTTCTGAAGTTTTATCGCATCGTCTAAAGCTGTGACCAGTGAGTGGATATCCGGCTCACTGATGCTATGCGCGGCTCCGTTAGTGGGACACCCGGCTAACGTAAGTGCTTCAATATATTCCCGCGACGATACGTCTGGTATTAAATCCTTGTGGATTATTAACTCATTCAATTCGGCGGCGTTCTGCTTCAGCCATTCCATTGCCTTGACCGGATCGAAGTTGTCACCTGTCAGGAATTTCAGGTCGGTAACAACGGCTCCGGGGACGGCCTGAAACCCCGGCGGTGTAGTCGAAGACTCAAACCATTTCAGCTCCCGTAAATTGCGAACCCTCACATTCTCAACCGTCTCATAATCATGCTTAACCGTCTCGTACCCAATGGAAAACCCTGCTGGTGATTTTCTCTCGGCAGCCATTAGCAATAAAGAAAACTCCTCACGGGCCACTTGGACATGATTAATTTCAAGTGTGGCCTCAATGAAAAGGCCATCCTCCCTCTCCTCTGCAAAATCACTCATCCCCATCCATAGCGTAGATGAATGCATTTTGCATATTGCCACATGCCCGCCGCTTTCCTTGAGTGTTTTCCTGAAAGCACCCTTGTGCGTGATGTCGTTATATGAATCGAGAACCCCAAACTTAATCGTGTAACCGGCGATCTTGCCGGTCGCTTCGTCAATGTCCTTGATATGGAATTTCACGTTTTTATATTCCATCGTTAATCCTCCGGCCCCATTGGAGCCATGACGCATAAACAATTCACATCGTGTCCGGGATCACCCGTCTGGCACGGCGCGGTCGTAGTAGAAGCCCCGCCGATGTCAAACGATTCATCAATACCCACCACCTGTCCATCAGCGGCGGCGTGATCGTCGCGGGTATCAGGAACGAACGCGGACAGCCATTCCTTACGTGACACGTTCCCCTCTTTATACCCCGCTAACTTCGCTTCGCCTGATGCAATGCCGACCTCGGTACGGGCTATGACTTTCGCACGGCCCACTGAAAACCCGTCATACATATCGGTGATACGGTTCGCTAATTTATCAACGCCCTCACCGGCATCAATGCCCTCCTGTAATACGCGCTTCAACTTATCCGCCGTAGTCACGCTGATATTCTTCCCGTTCTTAGCAAGGTTTTTCGCCAACCACTTTTGAAGTTCGGGTTGCTCGACATCAAATATCAGGTCGCTTCCGATTTCAGCTAATGCGCCTTGCCCGAAATCAAGCATCAACCCCTCGTTAATTGTATGTAATTCTTTCGCGTAATATTCTGTTTCAAGAGCCTGTTCCATCAATTCGTTAATATCAATCGTGGCCTTAATGGACTTCACGATAGCCCGTAGCCGTTTCAGCACCCGCGCCTTTTGACCGCCCCAATATTTATCAACTTCACCGGCATATCGTTTCTCCCACTTGTCGCGTTCGGCTACGTTGCGGTTGAACGCCTTCATGCGTGATTCAGTATCGGGGTACAGCGACCCGTTGAAACGTGACTTCGATTGCTTAGGCGACCCGTCATCCGAACCCGCGCCCGTCCCAAGTGGTACGAGATTAAACGGGACCAGCACGGCATCCCCGCCTTTAAGCGGCGGCAAGTTCATTGCTTCCCGCTTCTCATTCGTAGTCATCCACGAGGCCGCAGCGAGCCGCGTCACCTGTTCATTCGCATCATCGCGCAAAACCTCAACGTGTGAATAATCAAGCCCTAATTCATAATCGCCTTTGAACTTAGGCATCAGCCAGTTATTCAGCCCGGCGATGAATTTCATCATATCGGGCAATACTTTTTCGTTATAAAAAGCGCGGCGGGCTTCCTTGTAATTGCTGTACTTCGATGTATCGGGATCGCCAAGTAACTGAGGCGGGACTTTGAATACCCCGCATATGCGGCGTGTCAGCATTGCTTCGCCGCCCAACCATTCCAAGTCCTTAGCGTTGAAGGCTAATTCCTTTACGTCAAACCCTTCACCGGGAAAGAATCCCACCTTACCGACATTCTCAGTGCCGCCGTAGCGTTTGTGCCAATCATCCATCAGGGATTTTAGATCCGTCTCAGACAGGTGGGACAGCCCCTTCACGCCGAATAACAGACCGGGTACGCCGTGGTTCTCAAATATCTTATCGTTCCATTCGTATGATTTGTTATGCGAGTCCACAGCACGGGCGGCGGCTCGCAATGGCGGCATACCGACGAAGTCCTCAAGCGGGTCAGGGAACAGGTAATGATAGACTTCATCGGGCGTAAATTCAGCATTGCCGTATTTGTAGTGCTCGACAATTCTATCGCGGTGTTCAATGGTTACTTTATCAGGCTGCAATAACCACAGTTCCCCGTTCTTACTCCGCTCCAACCCGTCAATACCGCGATCCACGCCGACCCCGATAGCCCGGACATAGGCCATGCCGGACAGGTTCATATGCAGCATCCATCGCCGCTTGAAATCATCCATGCTTTCGTTCGGGTTGGGCTGCGAGATTAATTGCACAATGGGCAGGTCTCGCACATTCGGCTTCTCGATAACTTCACCGTTGCTCTTGTTTTTGAGAACGATGTCGATCTTCGCACCCGCGCTGCATATTAAATCCAAGCAGGAATACACGACCGGGTTCATCCTGAAGCCCTCACGGGCATACGTGTTATATTTCCAAGCCCGCGAGGACGTACCGCCGAACGTGTAGAAGTAACCTGTGCCTGATATGGCCTTGGTGAATAATCCTTTTATGCGGTCAAGTAAGCTCATCTCTTTTTCGTGGCCCTCTTTCGCATCGCGCCGGGCTTAGACATATCCTTGGTTTCGAGCACGGGACCTAATGATGTAGCGGAACCGGCAATCGGTTCACACCGGATTGATGTGATTTCTATATTGACCATTTCCCGCGCTCTGCCCTTCGTCGCATTGATACGGAGCATCCGCTCTGCACAAGCGAGGGTTGGCGCGGGGATCCCGAGCGTCTCATTCTTTTCCTTGTAACGATAATCAAAAACGAAATTATGTAGCATTAACTTTTCCTCCTGGAATGTAAATAAACGGACGCCCTGTTGATGCGCCAACCCCGCCAACCACGAGATACCGCTTTGCATCAGGGGCGTGGTCATTGACCTTAACCGGCTTGTCATCGTGTGATTTCTCACTGAAGCAATAACCTTCCGTTTCACGTCTGCCGTTGACACATCGCGGATGCCATACGATACCCGGCTTATCCTCTCGACCATAGAGACCGCGTACAGCGACAATGCCGTCACTTACATCATTGAGCTTAACCTTGCGTTCGCCGCGTGGCTCATACATTGAGATGCCGTGGTTACGGAATGTCTGCTTACCCTCCGGGCTGGAAGGATCGGCGAATCCCTGCTCAACGTCTGAGACCTTGAGGTTGTATTCCGCGAGCTTCGCAATGACCGCCCTTGCACACTCATCGTCGGTCATACCGCTACGATAGATTTCATCGAATATCAGTACCCGGTCATCACCGGTGATCTGTGCGAACAGGCAGACGAACGGGTTCTTGAAACCCCAGTCGATACCCAGATAAATAGGCTGCTCGTGGTTGAGTCCGAACTCCTGGACGTGCCAAGATTTCCCATCCTTCATCGGTTGGAAGTTCGGATAGACCGCCCCTGACATCGTTAGGAAATCAGCTAAACACTCCTGCCGGAATACGTCGTGCATCCCTTGTCGGCGGTATCGTTCCTCCATTTCAGCGACCGCGCCTTCCGGTAGATGCGGGTTGTCGTATGACGTGCAGTCCATCGTGAAGTAATTCGGGTCTGCCTTGGCAAGTTCACCCCACGCCATGTGCCGTTTGTAGTGATGGTTGTTCCTGCCCACGGGCGTACTGATAAGCATTACCCCGGCCCTGTTGTCGAGTAATGCGCGTTCGATATAACGCTCGTATATTGATTCCTTGATACGCGCTGACTCATCCACGATGACGAATATGTAACCATCACCGAGTAAAGTGTCCGGGCTTTCGGCTGTCTTACCCTCTATACGCATCCCCCACGGCATTTCAATGTATCGTTCACGCTCGGACTTCTTACGCGGGGCGTATCCGTACACGCGCTTATTGACTATCCAGTGCCACAGCCAACGGAAGCACTTATCGGTTAGCTCCGCATACGGGGCAATGATGGGGATGATTCCGAGCGGGACACCTTCAGGCGGCGGGACAGCTGCCTTTTCGAGCGCAACTTCAGCAGCCATTATCGTCTTGCCGAACCGCGTCCCGGCATTGATGTTAATAAACTGACAGCCGCGATCTATCGCGGCATGTACCATTTGCTGTTTTATCGACGGGTCGTAGCCGATGACGTTCCAATTCCGCTTACGCATTATGCGCTGTGCAATGATGCGCTTCACGTCATTGTCCGGGTCTGTGTCAGTCGGTATGTCCTGTGTCGTTACCATCAGTTCGGTTCGCCGTTACCTCCGCTGTT
>CBDVBS010000022.1:0-16244 GCA_965372275.1 uncultured bacterium
AACAGTGCCTGAACTTGTTGCTCAAGAACAACACTACTGAGGCCTGTCCCGTATTGAATATGTGCGCGCATCACCGTTCGCTTCCGCTCACTATAGATACACGCTACCCATAAAATACGCGCTACCCGAAAGATGCGCTCTTCAAAAAGATTTCCCGGCTTCAGAAAGCCGGTTTACATGAAGTCAGAATGCAGAGTTAGATGGAGTTTGAATACGGGGTTGTATGAGTAAAGACACTAATCGAAGAATCAAAAACGATTATGCGTCGTAGGTGGGCGGGCGGTCTGATCTTGTTGCAACCTGTGCGCGCATAAGCATGAGAATGTAGTCAGATCTCGTTTTCCCGCAATCAACACAGGTTTCAATGTAGTTCTTCACCTTTTCGTCCAGGTCCACATCGGCCTCGGTGAGCTGTGACATGAATCCGCCTACAACGGTGCTTAAGACAGGTGCCACGATTTTTTCCTCGAGGTAATTCTCAATTTCTTCTTCACTTCTTTTTTCTTCACCCATCAACTTCTTTGCACGATTGGCCACCATTACGGTTTTGACATTGATGATATGCTCCATGGCGATTTCCCTTAAGATTATGACGGCTTCCTGCACGGCGGGATCTGAAACCGATGACGCACCAAGTTTCATCCTCTGCATAATCTCGTCGAGACTGAGAAGTTCGCATTGCTCAGGGTTGGGTTTTGGTGTTGTATCGACGGTTTGAGTTGTCGTAGGCTGTTGATTTGATTCAGATGCTTGATCCGCGCCGGGCTTTTTTTTACCTGTAACTTCTCCGTTCAGCCACTTCCTTACTTTTGCCAATTGAATGTTAACTGCTCCCTGGTTGAAAGGTGGCTCCACCTGGATGCGTTGTAGTTTCCTCAAACCACCGGAGAGATACTGCAGTTTCTTGCGATAACCTCTCAAAATTCCTTCGTCCGGGATATCGCCTGATCTTTCACAGTAGAGAAACTTGTTTTTCATGGAATCGAACTGGGTCCGAAGTTCATGGATGAGCTTCTTAGCTTCCTTCATCTTTGCCTCGTGCTGTTCCTTTTTTATCTCAGCACTGGTCTTTTCTCTTCGTAGTTTATGCGGCAAAAGCCTTTCTCCATCAGGAAAAGTTCAACAGGAAATGCTGTTTATTCACACTTTCCTATACTCTTTAGATTCGTAAATGCACTGTTTACGTACGCCTCTTTAAACAAGTTAATACCAAACTGCCTTGTTTGCAGCCATATCTCTGTGGCCACTAATGCAGAATATTATATTAAGATTATACTATAAGATGCTATGTTTTAGGAAGAAGAGGCCCTTGGTTATTAGAAATATCCGGTACCCGGGATTCTTTTCCCGGAAAACGAAATTCCGGGCAACAATACTGAATTTAGGAGTGAGTAGCCAGGATCTTGTCAAGAATATTCCCGGCATCAGAATGCAGGGCTACGTTAACCAGGGTTGATCAATCCCCAATCTCTCCAGCTTACTCTCGAATTCCTGGGCCTCAAGGTTAGGTGAGAGGATGCCTTTCTTTTCCTTCAGCCAACCCCTATCCTTCATCGCATCGGTGGCTTTGGCGGATTGTCCGGATGCGAGGAGGGAGAGCATGTCGAGTTCGAAATTCGAGAATGTTAGCGCGTTCATGCGGTAGTCGAGGAACGCTTCCCATGTGTCCGGCACCCATTTGGCGACGATCTCACGGCCGATGATGTTCGCGTACGCCCTGATTTCATGCTGGGCTTCCGGCGCCATTCTGAGCGAGAGGAAATTGAGCAGGTTGTGAAGGTCGATCTTCCAGTATGCCTCGGTGTAGGTCGCTAACGGGAGGTCCTTCCGCGCCTGCTCCCTCGCGACGCCGAGATCGATCCGCTCCTCGTATGCTTCACGGCACGCCTTCTGGATTTCGGTTTCGCGATCGCTCAGTTTTTTGCCGCCCTCAGCGTCAAGGAATCCCTTGCTCCCCTGGATGTTCACGGTATCCTGCAGCCGCCACTCATCGGGTTTCGTCGCGGTCGCCGCGTCGATGGCGATGGAATAGCGCGTGGAATATTCATTCACGTTGGCGGTGCGATGGCGTATCCATTGCCGCCAGCAATCCATCGGGCAGCGTATGTGCAGCTTTATCTCGCACATCTCGAACGGCGATGTATGACGGTGCCGCATGAGATATCGAATAAGCTCCATATCCTGGCTGCGTTTCTTCGTGCCCTTGCCGTACGACACACGCGCCGCTTGTACGATGGCCGAATCGGTGCCGAGGTAGTCGATGAGCCGGACGAAACCGTCATCGAGTACGGGGAATTTCCTGCCGAGCATCGCATCCAGTTCAGGAACAATCAGCTTTTCATCGATTCTGTCTATATCCATTTCTGCCATCCAATTTATGTTTCTTATGTCGCCCGGATTCCGGGTGCCGCCCACAAGCGAGTCTTCGAAGCTTGTGGGTGAATACAAGTATCAAGACTCCAGGTTCAGCTCCCCGTGTTTCTTCGCAATTGTTGCCGCGAGATTGCTTAGTGCTTTCAGGTCGTCCTCTGAAGGAATCCCTTTGCACAGAACGGGGTCCAATACCTCAACCTTGAGGTTGGGGATCATCCCGGCAAGCATTTCAACGGTTTTTCCTCCCCATCCATAGGAACCGATAATGGACAGGAACTTTGCTTTGGGACGCAGGGCGTTCGCAAGTATGGCGGCATAAGCAGCGATGGGATGTGGACCGGCAAAAACTGTGGGGGTTCCAATGACAATCGTGGCGGCATCCACCAAGGCCATGGCAAGTTTCCCGATGTCGGTCTCGGGCAGGTTGAACTGCTCCACATTGACACCCTTATCCACCAGCTCCGAAACAAAATGATCGACCATCAGCTTCGTGCTTTCATGCATCGAGACGTAAGGTATAACGACAGTATTTCGAGGAGTGTCTTGAATCCAGTCACGGTATGCGTCAATAATGAAGCGCGGGGTCTTATAGATCTGGCCATGACTTGGAGCGATCATCTCTATGTCATAAGGTTCGAGTTTTTCCATGTTCTTTTTAATTACGTTTCGGAATGGCATCATGATCTCTGCGTAGTAGCGTTTCGCGGCTTCATAAACTCTCCCTTCGTCAGTCATGTAGAGATCGGATGATGCAATATGAGCGCCGAAGAAGTCGCAACTGAAAAGGATCTTGTCCTCTTCCAGGTAAGTCACCATGGTCTCCGGCCAGTGAACCCACGGCGTATGAATGAATTTCAATGTCTTATCCCCGAGTGATATCGTCTCGCCGTCCTCCACGGTTATGAAGGCGTCCCCGGGGATTCCGAGCAGATCGATGAGAAAAACTTTCGCCTTGGGGGTGGAGATAACTTTGGCGTCGGGAAATTTTTGGAGAACCCGGGGGATCGTCCCGGAATGATCCTGTTCCGCATGGTGCGCAATGATGTAGTCAATATTCGGCAGCCCCTCGAACTGCGCCATGAATTGGTCCGCCATGGGTGGATCTACCGTGTCCAGCAGAGCCGTCTTATCGCTTCCTTCAACTAAGTAAGCGTTATAAGTGGTACCGTCCGGGAGCGGGATGAGTGAATCGAACAGACGCCTGTCCCAATCAACGGCTCCCATCCAGTGAACGCGGTCAATAATTTTTCGTGCTTTCATTACACTACCACCTTTGAATTTTGTAACCCGGCATTCTGATACCGGGATTTAGTAAATTCATGTAGCCCGGCAATCCTTTGCCGGGATTCGGTTTCGGGACAAGGGTGTCCCGAAACAACGTAGCGGAATCCGGGTGCCGCCCACAAACGAGTCCTCGAAGTTTGTGGGTGAATACAATCATGATTTATGATAGCGGGAACGAAGCAGCCTTACAAGTCATATTTCCTGAGATGTAGCCCGGCATCTCCTTTGCCGGGTTATGCTGCAACGTTACTATTCAGGGGCGGTCACGGTCTGGTAGCGGTATGCATTCATAACCTCGTCCTCCGATGCATATTCAACCTCGATGAGTATCGTGCCTATCCTTATGCCGCTTTCCTTGAACGCCTGAAGAACGTCGTCACACTGTCGCCTTGTGATTACGCCATTATCGACCAGGAGTTCGGCAATCTGGATTTCAAGCGCGAAGACGATTTCCGCTTCAGTAGCGAAACCAAGTTGTATCGCCAGCTCACCGACCCTCAGATGCTCTTTCTCATGCCTGTTGAGAAGTTCTTTCAGGTCACGCGTGGTGATTATCTGCTGCTCATATAGAATCTGTCCAAGTCGTTTATGCATCGTCGAATACCTCTCTTAAGAAACAGGAACCGTATTATCTGAGTGATGCTCCTCAATAGCACATCACAATAATATCCTACTAATATCGTGATGAATTGTTCGGTAATTTGGTGTTGCTGATGTTTCGGAACAAGGGTGTTTTGAAACACCAGACCGTTATATCCTTAGATTCCCGGCAAGGGAGATGCCGGGCTACAAAACTTAGTATTGTAGGAGACTTTTCATGGAGACAGTTGGAACGATTATTGGTTTCATCCTTGGGGGGATGGCTACAATCATAGCCACATATATTTCAAACAAGCATACTTTGAACAGGGAAAAGCAATTATTTAAAATCACATTCCAAAAAGATAAGATTGAGCGAGTGCGAAATCAGATCGCCGAAATCCGTTTCGAAGCTTTGAATGGGCAAATATGTTTTCCCTTATTAAAAAGTGAGGATTCCCAGATTAAGGATGAATTCATACAATCTGCAGAGAAAATTCAACAATCACTTCAGAAGTTGTATTTAGATATCCCTGATACGATGTTTAAGCAGTTAGAAGCTGAAGGTTTTTTTGCGAAATCTGCCTTAGAATGGGATTTAGGAAGATTTGGCATCATTTGCAGGGAAAATATTGATAATTTGGAGCGTGAATTACTTACATAGTTGACTTGATTAAGAGAAGTAATGTAGCAAGCGGGGAACAAATCAATCCATCATCGGAACCTTAACCTCCTTCTCCTTCATTATTATTGTAGCTTTATCATACCCCGCATCAACGCGCTGTGCAATCCACGTTGCCGGGTCATTTGTCAGTAGCATAACCCGCGAAGCGTTTCCTTGGGGTATAATGTTATAGTAAAAGTGCATTTCAGGAGGGAGAAGTAAAATGAGAATTAAACGCGGTTACGCCTTGCTGCTTATGGTCGCGGTTACATTAGCCATAGGTTGCTCCGGCACCCAAGGCAATCCTGTCACGGATATTTCCACCGTGGAGCAAATGGCTGATCACGCATCAAGCTCCCATCATACCTGGGGATTGTGGCAGTTCATTGCCGAACCTGAGAGCGGGACACTCGATGTAGTCCAACTTCGCGCAGGTAATGTGCATCTCAACGCTCTGCCGTTCCTTGAACCACCGGCGTTATCGAACCTGACCGTCGAGAATATTCAATTCAACGGAAATATAATCGATGCGGACATCGGTCTGAGACATCCGTTTCTCGGCCTGAATAAATTCACCGGTTTCGATGTGTGCGGGATACTGATATCAAACGGATCGATATCGGGATTCGATGATACGTCGCTGATCCTGGCCGGTGACGGCGACACGCGTCTGCTCAATCCCGACGGTTACACGCGCTGGTGGAACCCATCGGAGTTTCCCATAAACATCGGGACCATCTTTTCTTACACGGACGGTCTTTTGGGTAGACCCGATTCGGTTGCCGATTACAACTCGACGTTGAATGCATACAAATATTTCTGCGACGACCTTGGCCCGAACGATTCCCTCGATGCCGTCACCAATGCAAACCGCGGGATGTTCTCCGCCGGACAGAAGAATGTGCGTCACTACTCAATAAAACTCGGTACCGATGGTTTGATCTTCAACTATGCTGTCGATGCGACATGGCAATTCCCGCAGAATCCGCCGCCATATGATGTGCCGGATGATTTCGGCGCGGGGGCGAACCGTCCGGAAGCCTGGAATATTTCGGTCACCGAGCTGAGTAACACATTGTGGAGCGATGGCGCGGCTTCGGGTGGGGAGTTAAGTTTGGCGATTGATGTTTATGACCATTTCAATGCCGGGATGAATTCGGTTCGCGTTGAATCGCCTGGTCATTTCGATATGACAATAACAGATATACCAACAGGCGGAGGGATTGGTTATTCGACATATGAAGTTGATATCAGCGACGCAACACCATCTGAAGGTTCCATCTATTTATTGATTGCCGTTGAATGTGAGAAATCCGGTTACGGCGGGTTATTGCCGGATGTGGTGCAGGCCGCGTATTTCATGTATTCGGCTTCCGTTGGGGAAGAAACGTCGTTTGAGGGACAGATCATATTTATGGCTCCGAGCCCGCCTGATCAGTTTGGCGTGAGCAATTCGAATGTTTATCACCTTGATCTCGAAACGATGGAAGAAACACAGTTGACATTCATTTCCGGTGTAGGCATGGCCGTATCCAGACCACGGATAAATCCCTTAGGCACTCATGAACTTCATTCGGCAGGCCCGTCCGGGTATTACACATCTGTAACAGTAAGTGAGATCGGCGGCAGTTCGTGCGGATTGACTCCCGGTCCGTATGATTGTTCCGGCTGTTTTCACCCGGACGGGGAACATATACTGACAGTATCCGCGGATGATGTTTTTGAATACACATACGATCTTATTTCATGGAAATATGACGGGTCTGACAAAACCATTTTAGCAACCGCCGACGAACCGCTCTGGAATCCCCAATGGTGCCCCGACGGATCACGAGTCGTGGTGACACAGGGAATACCCTGGGGCCCTGCTGCCGATTCTGATATTTGCATTTATGACACCGGCACCGACCTTTTCACCGGGATCATGGTCGCACCGGGAGTTGATGATTACGCCTGCTGGAGCCCGGTGCAGGTTGATGGTCATTATTTGATCGCATTCGAATCGAATCGGGCTCATCATCCCGATCTTGAAAGGGATATCTATGTTGTCAATCCCGACACCGAGGAAGTCCTCTGCCACCTGGATACCGGGGTGGATGAAACACATCCGTCCTTCTCGCCGGACGGGTTGTCGTTCATATTCAGCATGCAGGAGGAGGACCAGGATGATACGGAGCTATATATATATTATTGGAAAGTTGATGGGTTATACCAGGTAACGGATGATGTTACATCTGACCGCTCCCCATCATGGTGTTGGGGCTGGTAAACTGCAGTCGGGTATTTCATGCCTATACGGTAGCACGGCATTCTGATGCCGGGAAATAAATTCTTATCCAATCGGCACCTTCGATGTTTCGGGACACCCTGTCCCGAAACCAACCTGCAAACTGGTAACATATTTTTCCATGACAGACAAGTATTGTAGCCCGGCATCTATGATAAGTAATGTCAATAGTATTGTAGCCCGGCATCGCGACCAGATAATGCCTCGATAACCATTATCCTCGCGGAGCGTTGCCGGGAATAAATTCTTCCTCACATACGCTTCAACGCCTTCTTGATTTCCCTAACCGTATCCCGATCCCTGTAATACTTCGGGAAATCTATCTTTCCCGTGTTCAGGACCTTGTAGCCTGCATCGGCAAGCGGCTCGGGGAGAGTTTCATAGATGATCTTCTTTATCAGGATAATCCCGGTATTTCGGTGGATGATTCCCTTCCGCCGAGGGTGCGGATTTTGTCGGGGCGGTATTTGAGGGCGGCTTTGTTGTAGATGTGTTGATTAGACATCCTCATATTGTAGCCCGGAAACTCATTTTCCGGGACAGATAAATCCCGGCAAAGGGGAATGTCGGGCTACATAACTACTAGAAAGGCATTGCCATCACCCGTTTTCAGATGTGTAATTTTGTCGGTCACAGCATGAGGATAGGGAGAGAGGCGGAGGGTCAAACGGAGCAGGAATTCGCGCTGATAAATTTGTGAAAGACCGTTAGTGGCTGAGTAGGTAGACTTGGAATCTTGGCAAAGAAGATGTATGGTTACATGGTTGATCCCAAGATTTTATACGTATCTAACAGGAGGTCCCCATGGATTTTAGAAGCTCAGCATCTTTTGGAAAACGCCAAGAATTTGTCGCGATCGCAGAACTCCTCCGGCGAGGATTCGATGTATATCTGACGCTGGTCGATGATCAGCAGATTGATTGTGTTGTACGCAAGGAAGTGCGGGGTAAACCTGTTTACATGGATATTCAGATAAAAGCCCGGTCTAGCCGATGTAAACCATACGGAGCTGGGATATTTGCGGCAATGGAAGTCCGTAAGCCTCGAAAGAATTTCTTCTTTATTTTCTATTCTGAGCAGGCCAACACCTATTGGATTATGCCTTCTCTAAGGCTTGTGAAAGAAGCAAATAGGGGGAAGTCCGGAAAGGGCAAAGGGACATACAGAATCATGTTTACTAATCACAGTAAGAAGACAGGTAAGGTGAAACCCCGTCCCCGCTTTGCAGAGTTCCAGGACAATTTCGACATTCTAAGGGAGTACAAGGGATAGTTAGTAACTGAGATGTAGCCCGGTTTCCCCGCAAACCGGGAATAAATGCTTTCATCTCCGTTTTGATGTATCGGGATATCCTGTCAAACGGCCCATATGTAGTTTGGGAATCCCGATCCGGGTTCCCTCTATAGAGATGGCGGTTACGTGACTTTGATTGGTGATGATCTATGGGAAGCGAGAAAACCTACATTGACGAGAATGGTTACCTTCGATTTACTGACTCAGATAAGGCGGTTCATCGCTGGGTAGCAGAGAAGTATGTCGTTAGAAGAAAACTCCGACGTGGTGAAGTAGTACATCACAAGGATGGAAACCCGCGAAACAACAATCCTGATAACCTGCAAGTGATGCATAAGTCGGAGCATAATCAACTTCATGAAGAAATGAGCCCGGGATGGCATGCTAAACATGGAATTAGGGAACAAACCGTCGGCTGCGGGGGTATTCTAACAAGTGTTATAGCGGGAGCGTCTTTGATCTTTGTCTTGATTTACGTATTACATCGATTGCGGTGAGTTCAGATCCACGGCAAAGGAGATGCGGGCTACGTTACTATTAGAGAAGAAGATATTGTAAAGGAGATCACAATTCGGGATATTTTTTCAAGAGTTCTTGGTATACAATAGCATTAATCTCAAGTGCACAACATATGAAATCATCAAAATAGGTTTTGTCAATGGGTATTAATTCGCCTTCATTTGCTCTTTTTGAATCTCCAGTTTTGACTAAGTATGTGTTATTAACGATTCCATTGTTGTGAATTATGATGTCTCTTGTTGCTTTGAATTCGGAGTAACGTACCTTCAGCTCATCGTTTAATTTAATTGATAAAACCTCTTCGATATATATGAAGTACTTCCTAGGCGAACCATAAAAGACGGCCTGAAGATGGTGATGGATAACCCGCTCATAAATATCTTCAATACTTTCTGATGAGGTTACAACGTTAATAGGAATATTCTTCTCTCCAATCGAGAGCTTTTGTGGATGAGCATTTATAACTAATGCTAATAAATTCAGGAAGAACGTTTCCATGATCTGTATGCCGGAGGACAGAGCATTGCAGTAGATATCCCTGTCCTGATATGAATCTATCATAGAGATAATTTCCTCATGTGAGCGTCTCTCTTTAAACCGTTCATCTGATGACTTATAAAGGCCTGGAATTATGAGTTTGTGAACATCTTCTTCCATATCGAGACTATCCTTCGTAGCTCGCAGGCTCAATTGCAAATAGTGAACTATATAGAAAAGATCAATTATCTGGTCCCAATATCCCA
This sequence comes from uncultured bacterium, assembly GCA_965372275.1. Classification (GTDB taxonomy): domain Bacteria; phylum JAJVIF01; class JAJVIF01; order JAPKYR01; family CAZSPL01; genus CBDVBS01. Next base: position 9,743 of record CBDVBS010000022.1, read on the forward strand.
TAGTTATATTGACTAGCCTAATCATATTAATACCATCCTCCGTTCCTTAATAATCTCTGAGATTAAACATCTATCCCATTCCCCATCGGTACCTTTACCCCCTTCTCCTTCATCGTTTTCACAGCATCTTCATATCCAGCATCGACATGCCTTACAACACCCGTAGCTGGATCATTTGTCAAAACCAGTTCCAGACGCCGTGCCGCCTCCGGTGTGCCGTCGGCGACGATGACCTGTCCGGGTGATCATGATTTCTTCTGCCTGTAATCATGCGGATCGATGCAAGCGTCATATGTCGGCTTATCGATTTTTATCCAATCAGTACCGTTTATCCCGCGCTTATTCTTGAGTGCCGGACTGAAGGGGAAAGCCGACGCGATCTTTATCCACCTGTCCTGTTGTTTGGCGATTTCCCTTATTTCATCGGCGACTTCCGACAGGTCCTGATCCTGGCTGAAAACAAGGGCGACATCAAATAAGTTACGCCGGGCAGCTTTTACGATGTCCAGGGCGATTCGTACATCGATGCCTTTCTCTCGTCCAGCCCGGAATTTTATAACGTTGCCATCCTGCAGCGTAATACTGTCTTCCTGATATCGTAGTGGTCTTGAGAATGTATAAATTCCCTTTTTTCCCATGACTGTTAGTTTCGTAGACCAGAAATAATGCCAAAAATGGTTATCCTTATTGTCCGGAACGCCTGTGTAGAAACAGACTTTCGCAAGGCTCCATCCTTGTTGGCCGGATACTCTTTCAGCGAGAAGCTTTGGATCATAATTGGGGTAACCGTAACCGAATGCTTCAAGGGCGGTATGGAATAAACCCTGTCCATCAAAGAAAGCATATACCCTTAATATTTCTGGGTCTTTAGGAGTTACAATACCCCATAAATAATAACTCTGCCGAAGGCCTTGCGGCTAGTCCGGCAGAGAACAAATGTATAAATAATATACTTCATTAATATCTTCTCGTCAAGTAGCGGTTTGCTTAAAGAAACAATAATCCACAACTGTTTCACTCCCCCATCGGCACTTTAACCCCCTTTTCCTTCATCGTCTTAATTGCTTCCTCATATCCAGCATCCACATGCCTTACAACCCCTGTCGCAGGATCATTTGTTAAAACCAGTTCAAGTCGTCGTGCCGCTTCGGGGGTGCCGTCGGCGACGATGACCTGCCCGGCGTGAATCGAATATCCGATACCCACTCCGCCGCCGTGATGTATGCTCACCCATGTCGCCCCCGATACGGCGTTGAGCATCGCGTTCAGAAGCGGCCAGTCGGCGATGGCGTCGCTACCGTCCTTCATTGCCTCGGTCTCGCGGTTGGGACTCGCGACCGACCCGCAGTCGAGATGGTCGCGCCCGATTACGATTGGCGCAGAGAGTTCGCCATTCGCGACGAGGTCATTCAACGCAAGCCCGAATTTCGCGCGGTCGCCCAGCCCGAGCCAGCATATACGGCTCGGCAATCCTTGGAACGCAACCTCATCGTGCGCCTTCTTGATCCAGCGCGCCAACGGCTCATCCTCCGGGAAAAGCTCCAGCACCAGCTCGTCGGTGCGATGGATGTCCTTTGGGTCGCCACTGAGCGCCACCCATCGGAACGGCCCCTTGCCCTGGCAGAAGAGCGGGCGTATGTATGCCGGGACGAATCCCGGGAAGTCGAACGCGTCCTCGACACCCGCTTTGAGCGCCTGTCCGCGTATGTTGTTGCCGTAATCGAACGTGATCGCCCCGGCCTTCTGCATCGCGAGCATCGCGCGAATGTGGGCGACGATCGACTCATACGACAGCTCGATATATTTTGCCGAATCGGATTTGCGAAGTTCGAGCGCATCGGCGTAGGGGATGCCGTGCGGGATATATCCCTTGAGCGCGTCGTGTGCGGATGTCTGGTCGGTGAGGATGTCGGGGATGAATCCCATATCGAGGAACGCCGGGTGCGTATCGGCGGCGTTACCGAGCAGGCCGATGGAGTAGGGGCGTCCTTCCGCTGCGGCGGCCTTGCATTTCTCGACCGCCTCGACGATATCCTCGGTCGAGTCCATGAGGTATTTTGTTTTCAGGCGTTTTTCGATACGGGACGGATCGACTTCCACCACGAGCGCGACGCCTTCATTCATCGTAACCGACAATGGCTGCGCGCCGCCCATGCCGCCGAGTCCTGCGGTGAGCACGATCTTGCCTTTGAGGGATGCGCCGTACGCCTGGCGCGCGGCTTCGGCGAGGGTTTCATACGTGCCCTGCAAAATACCCTGTGTGCCGATATATATCCAGCTTCCGGCGGTCATCTGGCCGTACATTATCAACCCGCGTTCTTCGAGGTCGTTGAAATGTTCCGCCGTCGCCCAGTGGGGTACGAGGTTTGAGTTGGCGATGAGCACGCGCGGCGCGTCGGTATGCGTGCGGAATACGCCCACCGGTTTGCCCGACTGGACGCAGAGTGTTTCGTCGGGTTCAAGTTCGCGGAGTGATTTCAGTATCGCGTCGAAACATTCCCAGTTACGCGCTGCTTTGCCCGAGCCGCCATAGACGATGAGCTCCTCGGGTATTTCGGCGACGTCGGGTGAGACGTTGTGCTGAATCATTCGATAAGGGGCTTCGATGAGCCAGTTTTTGCAATTCAGTTTCGTCCCCGTGGGGGGATGTACTTCTCTCGGTCCGGTCATGGTTGGTCATCCTTTCGTGAACAGTCTGGATGGTAACCCACGAAATGGGATTCGTGGGTTACATCTATTCCGCTGAATGATAGTACAAGGGTAAAGGGTGCACAAGAGACTGTTCTAAGAACTACAACTTAGTAAGTATCAGTTATTCAAGCCTTCTTCAGTTTTCAATTCTCTCAAAACACCAGAGACAAGGTCCTTGTATTCTTCCTGGAGTGAAAAATTATCTTTCTCCCACTCATAGGTAGGATATCCGTACGCTACAACTTGCCTAAGGAAATCGTTTTTCTTCATTCCCAGTTGGGATGATACTATCGTCAAGTGAAACCCAACCTTTGAAACATCAAGATCGGGTTCATGTTCTAACAATGCCTTCTTAAGTTGTTCCCGGGAGAGAGTCTTCTGCTTTAAAAGGAGTGGTAGAAGAATATTTCTAATCCTTTGGTTTGTAACTTTATCTGTGGAAAGGTAGGTGATAAGTAATCTTTTCAGATTATCATTGTCATAGTTTCCAGGATCGTCAGACATAGGAATCTTGTATTTTTGCTTCTTAACTCCCTCTTGTTCCAGTTCCTCAGAAATGATTGATGTCTTTGCGAGAAGTTCATCTCCACTTGAGGTTTTTATGTAGTTCAAGACAACAGCATTAATGCTTACATTGTAGTTGTAGAATAGCCACTCAATCATGCGTTCCAATGCAGACTCGATGGAGAATCCAACAAGCACGATTCGCTGTGTACTATTAATATTAAGGTTTTCAATATCAACATCAGGAAACGACTCACTGATAAGCTCATCGAGGTTTTTCCCTGAATGACCAAAGCAGATTTCTTCAAGTTCATCGATGCTTAATTCGGCTATGTCTGAAGCATAGTCAATTGCTTGAGCAAGTGCTTCCCGAGGAAGTTTGTCTCTTTTAATTTCGATAATCACTAGGTTCCCGGTCTTGTCAATGCCAAGGAGGTCCATCGGGCCAGATTTAGTCCTCACCTGTCGGCCAATGACAGCGATGTCGGGACCGAGAATGAATGGATTCGACTCGATCCAAGGCTCTAAATCATACGGTTCAGTTCTCCCTTGCGCTTGCAGGTCAGTGGAGATTGGCTGCAACTTTCCATCAACTATTTGCCAAGTCTTAATCTCCGTGCCCATCTTTACCTCCGAAGTTTGATCTTCTTGTCAACCCGTGGGATAACCCCTTGGATGCACTATTAATGATAATATATCGCACGGTATGTTTCAATTGCACTCAAAACATATTGATCTTACATTTACGTGCAAAACTGATTATGTTATAATTTGCACGAGGCCCCTCAGGGGCCTATGGTGTCTTATAGAATGCAGATTAAATTTGAGAAAAACGGCGACAAGGAAATCGACATCGAGCAGTTCGCTGAAGCAACTATCCCCACCAAGCATGGAACCGTCACGGTACTTGTGTTCCATACGAACATTGACGCCATGGAGCATCTGGCGATCCTTGTCGGTGATACGCATTGTGCCGAGCCGGTGCCGGTGCGGCTTCACAGTGAATGTTTCACCAGCGAAGTCCTGGGCAGCCTGAAATGCGATTGCCGCGATCAGTTCGAAGCAAGCTGGGATTACATCACGCAACAGGGATGCGGGTTGATCATCTACCTGCGCCAGGAGGGCAGGGGGATCGGGCTGGGCAATAAGATCAGGGCATACAAGCTGCAGGAAGAGGGACTGGACACGGTTGAAGCGAACCTGCATCTCGGTTTCGATGATGATTCGCGCAATTATGATATCGCCGCGGCGATTTTGACGTATCTTGGCATCAAGCGGATCAAGCTCCTGACTAACAACCCGGATAAGATAAGTAACCTTGAGAGGGATGGGATTGTGATCGAGGGACGGATTCCGATTGAGATACCGGCGACCGAACACAGCTATGATTACCTCAAGACCAAGCGTGATAAAGCAGGACATATGCTGGAACATCTGGATGAATTCAAGATGAAGAAGCAGGTTGAGTGATATTGGTTGTAACCCACGAAATGGGATTCGTGGGTTACATTTAGTTGATAATTCTCCCAAGGACAATTCAGCTTTCACATCCGAGCCACGACCGTAAGGGAGTGGACACTCTCCTGATTTTTTTGCTGTTATCTATCCGTGTGCCACCGCTACTGACCGTCTTCGGGCATAGCGGTGCCTTACAACCGCGCGCATCATCGCTCGCTGGCGCTCACTATAGATACGCGCTACCCAATGATGAGGACCACCCTTCTGAAGACAGAAGGGTGCCACACGGAAAAGAAAAATGAAAGAAGTGTTATTTGGAGATCACTCCATTTCAGGTGGAATCCACGTCTTGCGCCATTCGCAACGGTCGAGCCAGTTGCGGTAAATTTCCATGTAAACGGAGTCATTACGTCCGATGGATGTAAATATTTCAGTCTCGATCCTGATGGCTTCATTGAATGCAAGTTTGGCCTCATCATATCTCCCGGCTCTGAACAGGCATACACCACGGTAGTAATGGAGTTGCGTTTCATATGAGCTTATCTTTATCTCATGGCCTAAGGCTATATCTACATACGGCAGGGCTTCATCGTAAATACGCTCGGAAATAAGTGTCGATGCGATGAGCAGAGGCGGCAGGAAATCCTCCGGTGACGCCTGGGCGGCTTTTTCGTAATACCAACGCGCAACGGGTTTTGGCTGTTCACTGCCCAGCAGCAGATACTGGAGCATTTCCGGATTACCGGTTGCATGGATTTTGAGATTTGCCGAATCCCTGTGATTCTGCGTAACCGCTTTATCCAATGCCCAGCCGTAATAATGGATCGCCGAATTGATATCACCTAACCTCGCGTGGCAGTCGGCTACACGGAGGTTTATAAGGTGTTCCCAGGTGGCAGAAATATCCGGATAATCAAACAGCGATGGAGCGAATATCAGCGCGTCATCATAATCGCCGGAGAGATAGAGGGAATTGAGCACGCCGTATCCCCACTGGATATTGTCAGGCGCATGCGCGACGAGCGCCTTGTATTCCTCAAGGGCTTTGTCATACTGCATCATCTGCTTGTATTGACGCGCCGCCAGTGCATGCTTCGCGATTGTATGCGCGCATTCAAGTTTCGAGAAGGGGCCGAGCTTGAACATATATTCGATGTAGTCGAGTGCGCCTTCATCGAGTGGAATTGCGTCGATGTAAACCTCCCACTCGGCGCTCAATACATCGAGAGGCTTTCCATATATCGGTTCAAACGCATCCGGGTCGGCTCTACGGTATGCTTCAATATATAAATCGACACCGTAGTTATCTATGATGTAACGCGTGAAACTTGCCGCAACGAAATAGTTGGCCATCGTTATGCCGGAGTTGAATTTGACATCGGATTCAAAAAGCTCGACGGGTGTGTAATGGAAACCTGCCGGTGATATCTTCGAACCGTCCGCGCGTTCGCGCCTGAATGCCGCGCTGCACTGGTCGGCGGTGAGGTCGATTTGGGGCATCCAGTTGACTCCCTCGGCCAGTCCTTCGGCGAATGCAAGGTTGAACGGCACCCTGAAAATATTCTTGTTATAAACCCGCGCGATGACATGGGTAAGCTCGTGCTTCAACGACTGTATTTCGCCGTCGGGGTTGAAGACCATATGTATTTCAGCGTTCCATGGCTTTGCATAGACCGATGCATCAGCGCCGGTAAGCTGCACCTTGACAGTTTCAGATGGATATACATATGACCTGATTATCGGCCCGTCGGTGATTTCGAGATAATCTGTAATCTGGTGATAGAAGAATTCGTGCGACTCGGTGATGATATCAATCGACTTGCCGACCTGGGAGTGGGATGGATACCTG
>CBDVBS010000023.1:0-16211 GCA_965372275.1 uncultured bacterium
AACACCAAACTCTAAGGGTTTTCTAGGGGCAAGAGCGTTAATCCCTTCCACGTCCTTAATTGAGCATAATCTTATGGAGTGTGATGTAGTAGTACAGAAAGAAAAACTTGGTGAGTTATAGTCAGTACTATCTAAACCGCGCATTGATTCTTTGTAGCAGAGATTTGCCAGCTTAATAATGTCTTTGTTTGTGATTTCGTCATTTTCAATTAGCCTCCTCGCTGCTTCATGCAACCACTTCGGACGGCTGGCAAACCAAAGGTCTAAATCATCTAATAACATTTCCTACCTCCTGACAATTGTAATATTTATATCGATAGTAAGATTATAACTCTCAATGATAACAAAAACGAGTCTCGTAGCCCGGCAATCCCTTGCCTGGATTCTGCTTCATGCCGACTGGAAAGTCAGCGTACCCAGTGTGCGTTTCACTAATGCACCAACGCATTGAAGACAAGCTCGCAGACGGCCTGTATTTCGACATGGAGTTTGTATTGTTTGTTGAGGTCTAAAAGCTGGTCGGCGCAGTTGTGACACGGCGTGGCGACGATCTTCGCGCCTGTTGCGGCAATCTGATCGGCCTTGACCTTGCCGGATGAGACGCGACGTTCGCCGTATTCACTCATCGAAAGCATCCCCCCGCCGCCGCCGCAGCAGAAATTCTGTTCGCGGTTGGGCTGCATTTCCATAAAATCGCTGCAAACTTTCCGTAGAATTTTGCGCTGCGGTTCGCTGACGCCGCCCCAGCGTACGAGGTTGCACGGGTCGTGCAGGGTGACACGCTCGGTATTCTTCGCGGGATCGATCTTGATTCGTCCCGCTTCGATGTATTCGAGCATTATATCGAGCATGCTTCGGACGGGCACCGGGTATTCCCTATGCATCCAGTTGGGGCCTTCCCATCTGTATGAGCGGAACCCGTGCCCGCATTCGGACAGGATGACTTCTTCACAGCCGAGTTGAATTGCTTCTTCTATTGTCTGACGCGTAATCTCCGCCGCGTCTCCATCGTGGCCGGAATACATCCCGTAGTTGGTTACATCATAAAATTTGCTGGAGATCGTCCAGCTTTCATCAGCCGCGTAAAAAACGCCCGCCGCCGCTGAAAGGGACAATGGGAAGAATTTGATTTCCCTCGGATTGACGAGATAGACGATGCGTTTGCCCTTCTCATCGACGGGAACCCGAACCTGGTCATTGCCCATCTCAAGCTGGAGGTCTTCGGATATCCACGCGGCGGTGTCCTTGAGTTCCTGTTGCGAGATCGACATCTGGTTGCCGGTGGTAAGCTGGTTTTCCACAACCTTCAGCAGGTCTTTGGGGACCTTGCGTACCGATGAAAGGACATTGCGTCCGACACGCATTATCGAACCGATGTCCGCGCCGATGGTGCAGTTGATACCGCAACGTCCGCATGCGGTGCATCGACCATAGACGGTTTCGATGAGTTCATCCAGCACTTCAACCGTGATATCCCGCGCACCGACGAGTGACGGCGCGATCTTTCCCATCACGGTATGATACCGGCGGAACAGGCTGATGATTTTGGATGCCTTCACACCCGGGAGGTTTTCGGGGACCGGGTCGGTCAAATAAATGTGGCATGTCTCGCCGCACAGCCCGCACTTGACGCAAGAATACATATGATACGCGCCGAGTCCTTGAATGGATTCACGGAGCGTTTCAATCGCCGTTTTGACAATGTAGGCCGGATCATCGGGTATCTCAGGTTTATTGGGGTTCTCGTTCATACGGCTACTCTTTCGCTCCGCTATTTGCCGGATAGGTACCCCGATAGCCGAGACGTATCCCATAATCCGTTCGCGCGATGAAGAAGAACAATGCGTGTTTGAGTTTCCCGACAGGCAGGTAGAAAAATACCACCGCAGCATGGAGCAGGAAAATCTCCGCACTCATCAAGCCGAACTCATGAGTGGATGCCACCAAAATAAACGCGATGGTTATAAGAATCGAAAAGTAATCCTCGGGGCTGCTCATCGAACGTAATTCAATGGAAAAAACGCGCCTGAGGAAAAGATACAATCCGCATAGAGAACTGATTATTAACATTACACCCAATATGACGGGGCTGAATGGATTCATCCGGGGGAATACAAGGAGGATGAGAACCTTGGTGATGGCGATGAATACGCCGATGTGCATCAGTACGCCGATTGTGAATTTCAGCGGGTGATTGCGAATTGTTTCCTTATGTTGCGGCATCAACGCCCAGGTGAAGTTGTAGATAACACCCCGCACGGTGCTTCCAGCTTTCACGCTGTGATCCCTGCGTCCGCTCCCACGTGCGAGGGCCCATTGGGCAATCAGAATGATTACCGCCCATACGATGCTTATCGCCGTTATTATGCGCTCAGTTTCAAACAAGGGTTTTACACGCACCCATCAGGTTTAGGCAGTCCGGCGACCCGGCAAGCTCCGCGCGCCGGTCCGGCTGTGAAGAGCTTGTATATCTGGCGCGCACCCACGCCGGCTTCCTGGCATATCATCCTTACCGGCGGGGCAAGGTCGTGCTCTTTCCAGTATTCCCTGATGAAGATAACGATCTTCAAATGCTGCTCGGACATCTCATCGATGCCTTCTTCATCCGCAATCGCGCATGCAACATCTTTACACCACAATTCCGGGTCAATCATGAATCCGTCCGGATCAAATCCAATTGTCTTGCCGCCAACTTCCAATTCAATAACTCCTGTTAATAAAACTCTCCCAATTCCTGAATCTATGCGGGGCGGTCGGCCGCGATTTCAGCGACCGCCTTGATCGCTTTTTCGATATGTTCCTTCGTATTGAACGGCCCGGCGGAGAACCGTACCGTACCCCTCGGCACCGTACCGTGATGTTCGTGTATCAGCGGTGCGCAGTGCAGTCCGGTACGCGTGAGGATTCCATATTCGACGTCGAGGATCGTGCCAACATCCTGCGCGTCGAAGTTCGCCACGGTAACCGACAATGTTGCTACGCGGTTTTTCAGATTCTTTGTTCCCCATAATTCCACGCCCTTGATCTCCAGCAACCCGTTCTGGAGCATCTCAAGCAATTCCATTTCGTGGGCGTAGATATTGTCGATTCCCTTTCCCAGTACCCACTTGAGACCGGCACTCAGCCCTGCGATCCCCGCCAGGTTGAGCGTACCGGCTTCAAGCCTGTAGGGGTATTCCTCGAGGTGTAACGGAACAGCACTCCTGACACCGGTGCCGCCGTAAATAGTCCCCTCGATCTCGGCATCGTCGGCAACGCAAATACCACCCGTACCGGTAGGCCCGAACAGTCCCTTGTGTCCGGTAAATGACAGGAAGCTGATATTACACTCTTTCATATCAATGGGAAGCACACCGGCGGTCTGGGCGGAGTCGATAGCGAGAGGGATCCCTTCCTCTTTGCAAACGGCGCCGATAGCTTTAAGGTCCTGGACGACGCCGGTTACATTAGATCCATGATTAACAACGACGAGTGTAGTATTTTTCTTGATCGCTTTACGGATATCTTCCGCATCGATATATCCGTCGGCATCGGGAATAACATACGTCGCCTCCGACCCGTCCTTGACCTTGTGATTCACCGGCCTGATGACCGAGTTATGTTCGAGCATGGTTGTGATGACATGGTCGCCGGGTTTCACCATCCCGTTGATGATGAGATTGAGACTCATCGTGGCGTTCAAAGTGAACACCAGCCGGTTCGGGTCCTTGGTTTTCCCGGCATCAACAATGCTTTTGTTGAAGAAAGCGGAATAAGCCTTGCGAGTGCCATGGATCATCTCCTCCGCGGCAATGGCAAGGTCACAACCGGTACGACCGGGGTTGATACCTGTCGTGCTGTAGAACTCCCTGACTGTATCGTGGACAACATCCGGCTTCGGAAAAGTCGTCGCTGCGTTATCGAGGTAGATTAAATCACTCATATTCACTCCGCTAATCCGTGACGCCTCCATCATAATCAGCCGGGATTGAAGGTCTATATCCTTCATCCGGGAATAAACCGGGATACACGAAAATCAAGCCCGGTTTACCATCGGCAAACCGGGGAATCTCCCGACCGGTCACGTTTCATCGGGCTATATTCTAACAGAAGGTTAAAGTGAAAGTAAAAGTTAGAGGGAGTTGTTGAGCAACAAAGCGCGCGTATCATATAGATACGCGCTTTCCGTCTCTGCAATCTAATATGTCACCCTTGCAACGGTTACCCTTGCAGTTTATCGAGGGTAAAGTTATTCGCTCGGCGTTTCGCTGAGCAGGAAAATGCTGATCATATCAGCCGGTGTTCCGTCGTGAAGCACGATGATGTAATTACCGTCAGGGCCGTCATAATCGCTGCCCTCGATGCGGAGCGGATCTCCTGAGATGGATGTCGTATCGCCGAATGTCGCGCCGATCGGAAAGCCGTCCTCGGTGTACTTCTTGATTGCCGGATCACCGTTGGATAATTGATCGAGGATGTAGTAGTCGTTATTCATATCCCTCGTGATATCCTTTGGATCCCAGAAACCATCCATTCCATCGCTTTGTGAGCCACCCCAGTATCCCTGGCTGTCCGGACCCCAATCGATGTCGTTTGTTATGGTGGTGTCCGATGCCCGATACAGCCGCTGTACCCGGTATTCTGAACAACCACTGATCGAACCTTCGAGATAGTAAACATAGTAGTTGTTGATATCACTCGCTTCACAGCCGACCGTTGTGTCCCGGTGAATATGAGTAGTAGTGCAGTAATTGTACAGGTTGGCATACCAGTAGCCACCCGAGTAGGCGGGTGGGGGGTAGAAACGCCATCTTGTATAGGTGCCCTGAGAGCATGTAGACGTGCACAGAGCGGCCATATTGGTATATGTATGTCCGGTGAAACCGCTTACATCGCGCGCGTAGCAGGCTTGTGAAGTGGTTGCCAAATCGATATTGCTGATTAAGGTGCCATCGTCGGCGTATACCTTCAGCTTGTCGGCTCCCGAGAAATCCCCAGCAACTACGCTCACACTGATAGGAGAAATATCTATGAACTGCATCCCGGGTTCGTATGTCATGTACAACTGCGAGCCATCCTGGTATTCCCCGGCTTCAGTATACTTATAAACTATACCGTCGCTGTATAGAACGAGCAGGTCGCCATCAGCGTGGTCGATAGCTATATCCATTGCATCATAACCTTCACGCAAAGCAATATTTTTCAGACCCTGGGTTATCGGTGAAGTGCCAACATCCACTGAATACAGGAAGTAAGCAGTGACGGTTTTGCCTGTAAGGAGCCCCTGGTATCCGATGAGTTCACATTCGACGCTGAACAACAGCTCGATGGAACCTTCAGCGGGTGTCGCTGATGTGATTTCAATTTCGAATGTTGCGTATCCATCCCCGCTGTCGGAGTAGGAAACGGGACCGACCGGACTGAAATTGCCCGGTGATTCAACCCAGACGGTATTCATCCCGGCGTTGTAATGATCCCAGACATCAACAGTTAGCGTGAGTTCGCCTCCGCTTCCGCCGCCGCTGCCGGAGCTGTCATTCCAAAGCGTATTCGTATTTTCAGTCACAACGATGTTCCATGCCTCGGCACGGTTTGCCTTTTCAGGGAAATCGTCCGGCACATCCCAGGGCGGGCTCCCTTGTGGGAAGGCCCAGCAGGCGTCGATTGCGTAATTGAAAACAAGGCCGTCGCCGCCGAGTTCGATCGTGTAGTGGCGTATGTTCTTCTCACCCGGCGAGAAAATACACCTTGATTCCACATCGAGTGAACTCACCGGTGCATCAGGATTGGTGAGCTCGTCGCAGAAGAATTTATAACCGTTCAATGTGGAATTGAAGTGCGCCTGGGAATATGGTGCGCCGAGAAGCCCGTCGCCGTAGCCTGACATCGAACCATCCAGGGGAAATTCATGCGGGTTCCACCAGCGGGAGAGGCCGTCGGGATTCAGCAGGCGGGTGTCACCATCGCCCGCGAAGTGGATACTCGAATCTGAGAATCCCGTGATGGAACCGTTCGTTATGAGAATTCCGCATACATCGAAGCCCGTGAATTTGGCCAGTCCTTCAAAAGGGTGCTTAAGCCCGATGTCAACTTCAATGAGATTCCCGTTAAATTCAACCGATTCGAGGGTCATATATGCAAGTGGTGGTGGTTCAAGAAATGGGAGGACATTCAGATGCATATTGCCTTCGCGCAGTTGCACGACATCAAGCGTTTCATTCACCGGATCGGCGATGAATTGCCATAACCCCCAATTGTAATGCATTGGATTTGCGGCGGTTGAGCCTGATTTGTCAACATCGACAGGTGTCGCATCTCCGTCCGAGCATCCTGTCGAAATCGCAAGCACCGCGAGGAGAATCAGAATGAGCGCATGTTTCATATGCTATGCTCCTTAGATAGTCCCCCAAGTTAATTAGATGCCATGAAAGACTATTTTATCAGATATAAGTTGGGAATCCGCAAATTATAGGGGGCGTACCTGATCTGCTTGAAAACCTCAATATTTGTTAAACACGCACTTAACGCATAGACCGAACGAACCTGGACCTCCGCTCAGGTGTTTTGTTTCCTACCAGGTACCGTTGTGAGGGAATTTCACAAGAATAAGTGATGACATCCCGGTGATGTTATGGTCATCCACTCCTTCCCCCGGGTTGAGGTCAATCACCGGGCTTGCGAATGTCCCGACTGTTATAACTGCATCGGTGCTACCGGTCACGCTATCAAGGGAAATATCAAAGCCTGTTCCACCCCATGTATTTGTCCAGATGAAACCACCGTCGGTATCAAATTTGCTGGTAAAACAATCCAGGTTACCTTCAGATGAATGGATGACTTCCCCGGAACCGGGGTCGAAATCGACAGTCTCTTCAAAACATCCTGACACATAAATATATTCGTCGCTATATGAATCCAATCCCTGGGAACCGTCGTAACCTTCTCCCCCCCAGGATTCAACCCAAATATAATCACCCTCAGGACTGTACTTCACCAGGAAAATATCGTCAGCGCCAATAGCCGTGAATTCATCCATGCCTGGGCCGGGATCGAAATTAACTGTTTCGTAGAACTGCCCGGATGCGTAGATGTTGTCAAGGTCATCGACAGCTAAACCGCAGGCGGCAATCTCTCCGTCCCCTGGTTCTCCCCAGGTCCTTGCCCAGAGGAAGTCACCGGCGGGATTGAATTTGGAGATAAACGCACCGTAATCGGTTGAATGCTCATCGATTCCGTCAGATGGATCAAAATCAACGGTATCTCCGAAGAACCCGGCTACGATAACATCACCGATTGAATCGACTTCAACCGCGTAACCTGATTCCAGCCAGGCTTTGGTTCCGGAATTCACATTGCCGCCCCATGTCCGTGCCCACTGGAATTCCCCGGATGAGTTGAACTTGCTCAAAAAGATGTCCAAGCCATATACAGCGGTGTGATTATCAACACCTGCACCGGGATCGAAATCAACGGTATCGTAAAAATGCCCGGTAACATAGATATCGCCACCGGAACTTACCGCCACCGCGGTAGCTGCATCGGTTTCATCCGTACTGAAATTTACTCCACCCCAGGTTCGGGCCCAACTGCACGCCCCATTCACATCGAATTTCATCAGGAAACATCCCCACTCGCCGTGCGTTGGAGAACGAAGATCCTCCCCGGGACCAGGATCAAAATCGTTGTTCCATGTGAAAACCCCGGTAACGTAAATGTCATCGTTATTGATGTCTACATGTGTTGGTGCAGTGGGCAGTATGAACGGCGGTGCAGTGACGGTACCTCCCCAGGTTGTTACCCATTGATAATCTCCGCCGTGGCTGTATTTTACAATATAGGCGTTGCCGGCTTCAGCTTCATTACGCTCATCAACACCAGGTCCCGAGTCAAAATCAGCAATTCCGGCGTACAAACCTACCGTATATACACTGCCGTCGGAGTCGATTGCAGCGCTTGTGCCCATATCCCAGAAGAATGCATCACCACTCCAGGAAGCGGCCCAGCCTCCGGATACGGTCAGGTTAACTTTCTGATACAGTTCGGTAATGCCGGCCCCGGCGGATATGGCTGTTATTAATCCTCCATATGTTCCTGATTCGATTCCGGTGTTGTTAATAAGGTTGCATTGCCACAATTCCCCATCCTGATGGGTGAACAGGATGAATTCTTCTCCGGTGATCTCCGGGATTGATATCCTGACTTCATCAACATCGTCCTGCCAATCCTGCACATAGACGGTTAATTCGCATGCTGAACCGATCAGGTTCAGCAGTTTATCTTGTGAAAAACTTTCTATTCCATAAGGTTCCTTGCAGTTCCCCGGCCAGGAGGCATCAACCGCAAAGCTTATCTGTGTCCACTGCGGTGGCGTGGGGATTTTGACCAGGTACTTTTCGCTATGTTTCATACCCGGGTCGAATAACCTGCCGGTTTCACCTTTTGCGAATGCCCTGAAGGGGTTTATCGTCTCCCCGCCGGGCATTTCCCACAGACCGGTCCACGCATCGGGGTTTGACAATTCGTGACCATAGTCATTGGTGTAGAGGATTCCCCGGATATCATAACCTGTAAGCTGCGTCGGGTTTTTGAGAGTGACATCGGCATCGAGGATGCGGGTGATGAGGTCAAATGAATTCACTTCGATATCGAGACAATCGTCACAGTTGGGGGGAAGAAGTGCATCGGTGACATTGAAATGTGCAAAACCGGTATGAAACGGCACAATATCTACGGTACCTTCATTGAGATCGAAGGAGATGTTCCATAGCCCCCACAGTACCCTTTGGGAATCGGAGCACATTTGCACTTCTCCATCGTTTTGCATCAGCGGGACAGAGGTGAGATTTCCTCCATTCCCTGAGCATCCACATGTTAAGATAATCAAGAGAGACAGGATCAACGTGCAACATACAATTGACTTCATTAATATTTCCTCCCGGGGAGAAGGGCTGAGATCCTATATCACATTTTACCACAACAAATGTTCGGGTGTTTATATTTTGACAATCGGATTTCATTTAGAAGGATACTAATATGCGCCGGGTGATGGTTGTCCATGCCCGGTAGAAATGAACTTGGGAAAATAATATGAAAATCCATGAATTTCTTGTACGTCCTAATCTACCTGAGAAGCTGAAATCACTCAACGAGATCGCCATGAACCTGTGGCATTGCTGGAATATGGAAGCCGTCCAGTTATTCATGCGGCTTGATGAAAAGTTGTGGGAAGAGACCAATCATAACCCGGTTGAAATGCTCGGCAGGATATCCCAGGTACGCCTGGAGGAGCTAACGGAGGACGACAGCTTTCTCGCTGAGCTTGGTGAAGTTCACCGGTGGCTGGAATTTTATATGACACGTCCGACGTGGTTCCAGAAAGCACATCCAGGCAAGAAAGATACGACAATCGCATATTTTTCGTGCGAATACGGAATCAACGAAACCCTCCCCATATATTCCGGTGGACTCGGCATACTTTCGGGCGACCATGTCAAATCCTCAAGTGATTTAGGCATCCCCCTCGTGGCGATAGGCCTGCTGTACCGGCATGGTTACCTGAGGCAGTACCTGAATATCGATGGCTGGCAGCAGGAGGAGTACCCGGAGAATGACTGGTTCAATATGCCGGTTGTGCTCGTTCGCGACGAATCCGGTGAACGGGTGAAGGTGCAGGTTGAGCTTGGAAATGAAAACCTCTGGCTACAGGTCTGGCGTGTACAGGTTGGCAGGGTGCCGCTCTACCTTCTTTGCGCGAACCTGCCGGAGAATTCACCGGCACAGCGTGAGATAACCAACCAGCTCTATGGCGGCGACCGGGAAATGCGCATCAAGCAGGAGATCGTCCTCGGCGTGGGCGGAGTTAAAGTGCTGAAAGAACTTGGTATCGCGCCCGATGTGTATCATATTAACGAAGGTCATTCGGCATTTCTTCTGCTGGAACGCTTGTATAACCTGATGACCGAAAATGGGTTGAGCCTTGATGAAGCCCGGGAAGTCGTCAAGAGCTCCACGGTATTCACCACGCATACACCTGTACCCGCAGGAAACGAACGATTCAAACCGGAATTGATGAAGAAATACTTGTCGGTATTCACTAAGAAACTCGGTGTGAGTTGGGATGAATTTATGACGCTGGGTCGAGAGGACCCGAGTAATGTAAAGGAAGATTTCTGCCTGACGGTTCTCGCATTGAAGCTCTCGGCGTACTGCAACGGCGTCAGCCTGCTTCATGGTGAAGTATCAAGGGGAATGTGGAAGCACATATGGCCCGATTTCCCCGTGAGTGATGTGCCTATCGGAAGCGTGACGAACGGGATCCATACGCATTCGTGGATAAGTCAAGATATGTTTGAGTTGTACGAACGTTATCTCGGGCCGAAGTTCACCGAGGAGTCCGGGGAGCTGGGAATCTGGGAGAGGGCCGACCGTATCCCGGATGTAGAATTTTGGCGCACTCACCAGCGAAGGCGTGAACGCCTCGTGTTCTTCGCGCGAAACAGGTTGAATCAACAATTGAAGAGACGAGGCGCGTTACAGGCCGAAATCAAGGGTGCTTTCTCCGTGCTGAATCCGGCTGCACTGACAATCGGGTTCGCGCGAAGATTCGCGACATACAAACGAGGGACCTTGCTGTTTGAAGACCTCGAACGCCTGGCAAAAATTATTCATAACACCGAACGCCCGGTCCAGATCATCTTCGCGGGGCTTGCGCATCCGCAGGATACCCCCGGCAAGGAGATCATCAAGGAGATCATCCATTTCACGCAGGACCCGATGCTGCGCGGGCATGTCATGTTTATCGAGGATTACGATATTAACGTCGCCCGTTATCTTGTACAGGGCGTGGATGTGTGGCTCAATACACCAAGGCGTCCGCTTGAAGCATCAGGAACATCCGGCATGAAAGCCTCGGCGAACGGCGCGTTGAATCTCAGCATCCCGGACGGCTGGTGGGCCGAAGCATACTCACCGCTGGTCGGATGGTCCATCGGTTCCGGCGAATCGTACGATGACGAGGAAGAGCAGGACTATGTCGAAAGCCAGGCTTTGTATAACATCCTCGAGAACGAAGTCGTTCCGCTGTTCTTCGACCGTGATTCATCAGGACTGCCGAGGGGATGGATCGAGATGGTGAAGGAGTCGCTTAAACGAATCGCGTCATATTTCAACACCGACCGTATGGTGATGGAATACACCAAGCGTTACTATCTCCCCGCATCGGATAACTTCGAGAAACTGGGCGGTGATGAATATCAGCGTACCCATGCACTTTCATCCTGGTTATGCAATGTTAAGAACCGATGGAAAGATGTGCGGGTCGTAAATATTGCTACACCTGACGGCGGGAAGACAACTGTCGCAAAGGATTACCCGGTGGAGGCCACCGTCAATCTGGGAGGTCTTACTCCCGATGACGTCTTCGTGGAATTGTATTTCGGTGAACTCAGCGGTGACGGCGAGTTGATCAGGCCGCGAACTATTGCAATGGCCCCGGCAAGCGACGGGGATAATAAATCGCATAAATTCACAGCCGGTATCCCATGTGAACATTCCGGGCGGACTGGATTTTCAGTGAGAGTGCTGCCACGTCACGAGGATCTTCCTCACGCATTCTCGCCGGGATTGATTTCGTGGGAGTAAAGTAGAGCAGCGAGATTGTGGGGGATGATATGCGCGCGAAGTAAGACACCGCTATCAGCGAAGACGCTGAGTAGCGGTGGCACACGGATGGGATAGCGGTGGCACCCGCCCGACATCATTGGGTAGCGCGTATCTATAGGTCGCTCTGCGACCGATGATGCGCGCACATGGCAGGACACCGCTGTCCTCGAAGACTCGGATAGCGGTGGCACCCGGACGGGATAGAAGTGGCACATGGATGGGATGGAGACTGTCTTAGAAACCTAAAAAAAGTATGGGTGCCGCACACTTCACCCTAACGTTTCATAAGAAACAGCATAGATTATCGACAAGAAGCCAGTTAAGCGCATTGATAGCGTCACACAAGAGGTTAGTGTGAAAATACTTCCTTTCCACTGAATATCACCGTTAGTGAAGTCCAGGATAAATCTATGGCATCAGGAATTGTGATATCCGGGTGGCACGGTTTGGTGAGTCTTCGAGCCTAACCGTGGCTTTAGTGTGAATGCCATGGATAATCCACGGTCAGCCCTCGAAGACTCGGGCAGACCGTGCCACCCATCCTACATAATTTATGAAACGTTAGGGTTCAGTGTGTGGCACCCAGTTATTTAAACACTTATTCTGTGGAATTGGTCTCAGAATTCGATGGCTTTCATTTCACCGTTATACTTGATTTCCAAAATTTGATTGGCGTTTATGCCCTCAAATTCAGAGACTGTATGCGTCTTATCAGGCCAGTGGATTTCGATCTTGTCGACAATCTCGTTTGCCGCTAATCCGAAATGTGCTTCCTTCGGGTTCTGATGTCCCGAGTGACCCATCCCCCCTTGTATTTCACGCATCTGTGTAACTTCAACAACCGTGACATATACCCGTGCTCCGATGCAATCGAGGTTACATCCGGCTGATGGGTCTCCTTCAAGGAGAATGTGGATGAAATTGTTTTCCTGACCGACCTGGTTGACAAACAATGCGGCCTGACGTTCGCGTCCGCCGAGATGTTCCTTCGACAACCGCATGAATGACTAACCTATGAGGATATCCTCGTCGCCGTCGCGGTCGATATCGCCGATTGACAATCCGCCGCATCCTTCCCAGTTGAAACCGCATTCATCGGTGACTTCCTCGAACCATCCCCTGCTCACCTGCCGGTAGAGCTTCAGGAATTGCCCGTCGGGATAATCGGAGGACGCGATTATCAGATCGAGCCACATATCATTATCGAAGTCGATCCAACTTACATGAATATCCCCTTCATTCCACCGCTGTTGAGTGTGATCACGAACGACTCCATAATCCTCGGTGCGGAAGAATGCATAACCCATATCTTCACCACGGTTGATGAGTAGCATGCTGCGGTCGCTGGATGGCCCGGCCCATGCGTGCTTGATCTCACCTGTGAATGCATCGAGGTCACCGTCATTGTCGAAATCCGCTAATGCAACATCGAATGTGTTACCGTTCGACCGGAATGGCTCTTCAGGCCCGCGTCCAACCCAGTCGGGATACATGCCCTCCTGATGCGCGTCACCGTCGAAATTGGCCTGTTCGGCGACATCCACGAACGACTCCCCGTTAATGTTATGCCACAGGAAATTCCACTGACGTCCATAGGTGCATGTGAAGATATCGGTCCATCCGTCGCCGTCCCAGTCACCGGCGGCGATGCCATAGGTTGGTTTCGCGGACTCGTGTGTACCCGATTCAGGCAACTGACTCATCCCGATCGTGGAAGTTACATTCTTAAATGCGCCATTTCCATTTCCTTCATAAAGCCAGTCTTCGTAACATTGAAGCGACCAGCCGTATTCGAGATACCAGTTGCCGACGAACAGGTCGAGGCTGCCATCGAGGTTGTAGTCGATGAATGTCGCGGCGCATGTGGTGGCGGTGTCTTCCTCAAAGCCGGAAGGGTAGAGTGGTTCGAATGTACCGTCGCAGTTATTCAGAAATATACGGCTTCGGAATCCATGATCCGGGTTTTCATAAATGGGTTCCCCTTCATCATCGACTGCAGGTTCGCCGGTGTCTTCGTCCTTCTTCGGCTTCAGGAAATCGCAATAGACTGCCGAGAATGCATCCTGGTCGCCGTCGTTATCAACATCTGCGAAGAGGATAATATTCGATTTCCGCTCGTCGCCTGCATCGTTCGCAAATTTCAATCCGGCTTCAGCGGTGGTGTCAACAAATGCTCTCCCGATCAGTGAATCGGAATCGGGTATGCTTATGAACACGTTGTCTCTATCGAGTATGCAATCGAGCCAACCGTCACCGTCGAGGTCGGTCATGTTCGTACGTACCGCCGCGAATGGTCCGGGACCGATATCGGGAGCAACATTAATGAACCACGGTTGGTCGATTTCATCGAGGATGTTCCACGCTTCTGCGTCTGCATCCTCACCATAAGTGGACGATAGCAGGTTAAAGGCAATAAGGATTATAAGCATCAAGACAAAGCCCGGTTTTGCTATGAGGATATGTTTATTCATATTTCTACTCCGGTTATTTTGTGGAATCTTAGCATTTTATTCCACGGGTTATCATGGGTTAGCTATTATTGTAGCAGTGTGCCCGGCGACTTTCGCTTTTCGCCATAATATATTTTTATCTTATTGCTTCAAGTCTTACGTAGGGGTGACCCGGAGGGTCACCCTCCAGTAAAGCTGTATTTGGAGCCGGAGGGCGAGCCTCCGGCTCGCCCCTACGAGATGCTATTAACACACGACCTGACTTTAAACCAGCAGTTTTGACCAGCTATGTGAACGGAGAACAGGGACGGGCCTTTAGAAATGGAGAACGTCACTTACGAACAGCGCACTCTACCTGTTGCCCAATGCCTGCTCTACTGAGGGCTGTCCCGTATTACACCATGTCTGGGAAACGGGGACAGTCACCTGAAGACAGGATGACAGTCCCCGTATCATGGAGTATTAGTATGATTAGATGCGTAAGATGTATTATGATTGCAGCGTGGAGAGAAAGAACATATATCTCAACAACTCCGCGACGAGTTTCCCGAAACCCGATGGTGTAGGGGAAGCCGTGGCGTTGGCATTGTCCCATGAACCTCCCGGGCATGGACGCGGACCGAAGGATCGTCCCGGGGATGTCGTCACTCCCGATATGGTGCGCACACGATTGGCGGAATTGTTCAATGCCGATTCATTCAAGGATATCGCGCTTACATTCAATGCATCGGACGGACTCAATCTCGGCATCAGGGGTGTGCTCGAACCCGGTGACCATGCCATATGCACCGCGCTCGATCATAATTCCGTGCTCAGACCGTTGGCCCATATGCGCCGTGAGAGCGATATCAATTTCACCGTCGCGCATATTTCAGAGAATGCCGAAATCGAACCCGCCGCAATAGCCGGGCTTATCAACCCGCGAACGAAGCTTATCGTGGTGAATCATATATCGAACGTCACCGGATTCATAACCGATATTTATACCGTTGCTGAAATTGCGAACGAGAAAGGGATACTTCTCTTAGTTGATGCTGCGCAGAGCGGGGGACATCTTCCGATTGACGTCTCGAAGTTAGGTCGATCGATGCTCGCGGTAACCGGCCATAAAGGTCTGCTTGGGCCTGCCGGTACCGGGGCCCTTTGGGTGCACCCGGACATAAAACTCAAACCCTTCAGGGCGGGAGGAACCGGCGCGTTCTCGGATGCTGAATTCCAGCCCGAGGAAAGACCGTACATTTTCGAGGCGGGCACGCCCAACCTTCACGGGTTGGCGGGGCTTTATGCATCGGTCGGATTCGTTATGGAGCAGGGTCTCGAAAAAATCCATGAGAAGGAAATCGCACTATGTCGTACGGCCTGGGACGGATTGAATGCTATCAAAAGTGTGACGACATACGGCTCCGGTTTCGATGGAGAGCGGGGTGCAGTGCTCAGTTTCAATATTGAAGGAATCCCACCGGCCGAGACGGCGATGATTCTATACACAGAATTCGGTGTCGTCGTACGCTCCGGTTTGCATTGTGCTCCTCATGCCCATGAAGCTCTCGGTACATACCCGGAAGGGGCCGCACGTATTTCACCGGGCGTGTTCAATACTGATGACGATATCAGGGCGTTACTGGATGCGGTGACTTCGATAGTAGAGGGTTAGCACGATTCAGACTTCCGCGTATGACAGGTTTTTTACATTAATACTCGCATTCAGGCTTCCTGTTTACTTGATAATGTTTATCGTCTATCCTAAAATTTACGCATATAATTGAAAGTTCATTCCTTGCGTGGTTTCTTAGCGTCGGGAATTGGACTTTTGTGTTATTTTTGGGATTCATAGGGAAGTATAGTTGAATAGGGGGCATATATTAGAAAATAGTCAGCCATTTACTTATGGCGGACAATAACCAACCGGAGACGGTATGGACTATGATTGAAGTCAGAAATCTATGCAAATCATTCGGCCCCACGAAAGCCGTAAACGACATCAGCTTCGATGTCGCCAAGGGCGAGGTCGTGGGGTTCCTCGGGCCAAACGGAGCGGGCAAGACGACCACGATGCGAGTCATCACCTGCTTCCTTTCACCCGATTCCGGCACAGCAAAGGTGGGCGGGTACGATATCATC